>DATMWV010000128.1:0-5391 GCA_035562195.1 Thermoplasmatota archaeon | reverse complement strand
ATGTTACTCGTATCAATGTTTTTCCGTTGATTATATAGTAATTTCTATCTCTTTGGTTTAATATTATTTTAAACAATTTTTAGCAGGATAAGTTCAACCATAAGTAAACATTCGGACGACAGCGTTCAATGTAAAGTTCATATCGGAATCATGTCAATGTTTTGACTATCTTTTTAGGATGAAGAACTGAACGATTAACACTGATGTCTGCTTTTGGCATCAATTAAAATATGGTAAGGGGTTTGATTTTCCCTATTTAGCCCCCAATTATTAGTATGTTAAAGGTATGCCGCAGGAGGGGATCGAACCCTCGACATCACGGTCTTCAGCCGTGCACTCTCCCAGCTGAGTTACCGCGGCAAAAAAAGATTGTACAAACTGAGTTTACCCAAGTTCTTTAACAATCTCGCTGATGGTATCTTGCATATCTTTTAATTTCTGTTTGAGCATCGGGGTTGCTTTACTAGCAGACTCGGTGGTGACAGCACCCTGTGGGGATGGCTCGATGAGTCCTTCTTGTTCCAATATTCGTAACGAATATCGCACCATATGCTGTGGGTGCTTGGTCAGCTCAGATAATTTAATAATACCAGCAGGTTCATTTTGCTTTAGAGTTTGAAGAACAAGCACATGCCTTTTTAAAATATCGAGCTCAGTCTCGATGACATTTGTAAGAACAATCCTTTCTTTTCTTTCTGGTTTCATTAAAAAACCCCCAATCCTTCGATACTTGTTAACACACGTAATATAAGTTCCTATATTTAAAATCTCTTTTATCACCAGGGTAAAACATGAAAACTCAATCGTAAACTACATTAGAAAGAATTTCTTATACAACGTGGATGACACAGTACCTCATAACAAAATGGTTTGGAACGTTTCTCTGCGATGAAACAGCTGTTCAAAAAGAAATTCTCTTCCCAAAACAAGGAAAAGAAATCGTTCAGAGATTACGTGAAATAGAGAACAATACTATCCTTGCCGAGGAAGAAAAGATTTCAAAAAATACACAGATACTAGTAAATGAGAGACGCTTACAACCACTTGGTTCTTATCAGCATGAAGACCCTGTTTTTAGGACTCTGGTGATAAACCCTGAAGACTACGGCTTTTCCCAGGATCTCTTCCATGATGTATCATTGTTGCTCGCACAAGAGAGAGTAGATGAACAATTACAAAGCGAGGATTTACAGTTGATCCAGATGGTCAACGCACTCGATGACCTTGTTCAGACAGCAAATCTCCTATCAGAACGTCTGAGTTGCTGGACATTGCTACCAACAGCGAAAAAGAAAGTAAAGCCGTTTGAAAAAACACTCAGCGCTGTCAACGACGAGATTTCGCGGCTGCAAGAACAAATCGAACAGGACATGAACACGTTAGCGCCAAACACCAGTGCCATCATTGGACCACTCATTGGCGCACGACTCATTGCTTTAGCTGGCGGGATGCAAAAGATGGCGCTCATGCCTGCATCGACCATTCAGATCCTTGGAGCAGAGAAAGCACTTTTCCGGTTTAAAAAAGAGGGGGGAAAACCACCAAAACACGGTGTTATCTTCCAGCATCTATCAATAAACTGTGCACCAAAAGCCGAACGAGGAAAGATAGCGAGACTCCTTGCAACAAAAATTTCAATTGCCATAAGAGCTGATGTCTTCACCAAGAGAAATATTGCTGATGAACTCCAAGAAGACATCAAAATAAGGTTACAGGAAATAAGAAAAAAATAACAGACCCTAAAAGAATTTAGTATTATTCTTCTTGTTTGAGGACTTTGAACTGCATGTCTTGCAATTCCTTGATATATTTATCGAGTTGTTGTATCGCAGTCAGTAATTTGTAGATCTCTTCGTCTTCTGGTGCTGGTGGGACTGCTGATTGTGGAAATTTCTCCTTGTTCTTATGAAACTCAGAGGATTCATATTTCTCTTGTAAAAAATCTCGGACGGTTTTCAGGTTTTTAATTTGCTCTGAAATCTCTTGAAATTTGTTCATGTTCCCATTCCTTTTCATCATTTTTCTTTTTTTGTTTTGAGTGCAGCTGAATTAGTAATAAGTATTGAGATAATAAGAGTTTTGGCTGAGTTGGATCATCCTTCTTTTATGGATTCTCTTGTTTTCACCGCCATCCCATGTCGGAACGTAAGCATTTCATTTCTCGTAAGAATTATTCGGCCAATCCCCAAGAACATATCATGTTCATCAATAATCAAGCATTCATCGTATGGCCGTAGCTCAGGGTCGCAGTCGGAAACAAACTTCGCAAAAACGCTTTTACCCTCTTTAATAAACGGTACTGCATCATCGGTTACTGCAACTCGTAACAAGGGGTATTTCAATGTCTTATGTAGTCGGCGGCCACCATCCAGTTTTAAGGTGAACAAGCCGTCTTCCGCGCGCATCGAAACCACATGAGAACCATCACAAATGATATTCCTGATCTTCCCGGTTCGTTTTGATTTGACAATGTGGATCTTCCCAGTAAAAAGTGCTTCGGATGCCCCCTGCCCAAACTGCATATCTGCGACTGCGGAGATACGTCTTATATCAAAATCTATCGGATGTGTGAGAGGTTCCTCTGTCGGTAGCATCATCTGTTCTGTCCAAACAATCACCTTGGTATCATGAAGGAATCGATCCATGACTTGTTGTGCTATTTCCCTTGTTTCTAGGTCGACACACAGGGGAAATACTGATTGTGCAAGTGGATACATCTCGTCAAGTTCCAAGGGAACAGGACCAAGCGTGGAACGTACAACGAGGTTGACGTTTTTTTGTTTCAGGATATGTGCCATTTCCTTAGAATAAAACAGTGAATATGGTTTTGTTCCTTCAGGAAATACTACCGTGGTATGAAACAATGGTTCATATCGAGCGAACAATCGTTTATGATATCGAAACATCGTAGGGTGGTACATCGTCTGAGGACCTGTGTAGAATAACGCTGTTTTTTTACTGGTTGGCTCATGTTGTTCGAGCCATTGGAGATGATCTGGTTCCCGTAGTACTCGCAGCGCATCAGATAGAAACGGGTTTGTTGAGGCTCGCTGTTCGACAAGTTTCCATAGCCATCCTTCTGATATCGCGATACGAATTATCTTTAATTCTGTGAAACTCACATAGAGATTATGCAACGCGATCTGCAAGGTTCGTTCTTTTGCATCAAGTTCTGTTAATTCTTCTTTCGAATATTTCGTACATATGGGACAGCTGCATGGCAACTCTGTGAGGTCATCGAATTTCTCTGTCCCCCATTGGAAGATCATGCGTCCATCGTTTGCGTACTTTGCATAGGCTGACGAATCGAAGAAATCACACCCAAGGGCGACAGCTAGTGAAAAAATCAGGGGATGACCAGCGCCGAACAGATGAACAGGTTTGGAGGGATCAAGACCTTGTTTTGCCGCAAGGATACAACGGACCAGATCACTGTATCGTTGGTTCTCCATGAGTGGGACCACCCCGCCGATTGGGAAGAAATCCGCTGAAAGAGCACTGAGCTGACGCGCGCAATATTCCCGAAGCTGGGGGTACACAGATCCTTGGACAGGGCATGCAAGAAGCATTTCTCCTTTGTGAGACATGCTTTTTTTTGCTCGTTCAATCGTTTCCTGGACCCCTTGTTCGGCTACTTCCTTTGTTTGACCTGGAGTACCAAACACATCTAAGATTGTGCCGATATCGCTTCCGATATCCCGTTGAAACTGAACGATTTCAATCGGATCGAGGTGGACATCCCCATAGACATAGCTCTGAAACGTTCCCGAGTCAGTCATAATCGACCCATCAAAATCAATAAGAGCATGCACCCCAGATTCTAACGCTTTCTTCTTTAACTCTGGATTTTTATAGATAATATAGGAGTTTGTGATAAGAATATCTGTCTTAAAACGTTTCTTCATCTCTTTTGGTGTGACCATCATCTTATTTGGGTTGATCACCGGAAGGAGGTTGGGGGTGGTCACGTTCCCATGTTTTGTTGTAAACTGACAAAGGCGTCCTGCCGCGTCTCGTTCCTTTATTTCAAAGGTCATTGTTTCAACAGCCTCGTAAAAGAAGCATCCTCTTAAGGTTTTAGTGCTAAAAACAGTAAAACGATAGGAAAGCGATCCTGAGTTTCCACTTTAATTTAAGCAATCTGGAGCGGATCAAGGACTCGGCGCAGGGTGGCAATCGCAGAGAGTGACGCCATATAGCTGGACTGAGGATTATTTGGATTTGGCATATTCTCCACCTCAGCACGCAGTCTGCCAAATCGACCATGCGCGAGGATCTTGTGACTAATTCTTGTTTCAACAGGATCGGCGACGATTTCTACCTTTGTCTCATCAAAACCAACACCAGCTAATGAAAGACAAGCAGCAACATTGATATTTTTAGGGAATTGTTTTACGGCATCACGGGCGTTTCCTTTGAAGATCACGGTCCGCTCCTCTACAGATTTCCCAAGAGATGCAGGAGGTTTGGTTGTCACCAACGTCACACTATCGAGTTTCTCAATACTTGCCGCTAATACACCGTCGATTCCACAGACTGCGCCAGACGGAAGATAGATTTTCCGATGGTTTTTCCTAGCAGTATTTTCAAGTTTTTTACGTAACGTATCATTAAATAGACTCCCGATACTCATGATGATGATATCTTTACCTGCTGCAAGAACCATCGCTGCATATTGGGCGACAGCTTGTTGGGAAGCTGCTTCGAAGACGACATCGACATCCTTTAAGAAATCCTCTACTGGTTGAATCGATGCTTTTTTCATCATCGAACAGAGTTTCATTGCCGCAGCTGGATTGCTATCATGCAAATAGATTTTCTCGATATCTTTCATCGTGTCAGCTGCTTTTGCGACATCGGTCCCAATAGCACCACAGCCTATAATGCCAAGTCTCATAATTGGATTCTCCCAAAACCTTTAAACAGGAATTACCTATAAAAAATATTGTTATGGATGACATCGATCGATTCCTACGTGAGGATGTAGGGAAAAAAGGTGATATCACCTCTGATGCATTGTTGACCAATGAAAAAGCACACGCACTCATCGTTACAAAAGAAAAATGTATTGTCGCTGGCTTGGAGGAAGCATCGCAGGTGTTTCAGAGAACAGGAGCAACTACTCGTTTGCTTTTCAAAGACGGAGACCCTGTTCGAAAGGGAGACCAGGTGATGCTCATCCAGGGATCTGCCCGCTCCATACTCAAAGGAGAGCGTCTCGCCTTAAACCTCATTGGTAGGATGAGCGGGATTGCCACGGAAACAGCCATCCTGGTTCACCGATGTAAAAAGATTAATCCCCATGTCTCCATCACCGCCACCCGGAAGACCACCCCCGGGTTCCGCAGATTTGAGAAAAAAGCAATCATCCTTGGAGGTGGAGAGCCGCAT
>DATMWV010000127.1:0-5099 GCA_035562195.1 Thermoplasmatota archaeon | reverse complement strand
AGTAAGATACAGTATATATATTTTGTTATCTTCTTTTTAACTATTTCATTCATTTTTGGTTATAAACACTGATAAACGTATAAGATTCTCAATTCGGAAACGAAGAAAAAGAACAACCCTTACCACAACATTTTCATAGTCTCACATGATGTGCAATATCAACGGGGAATCAGTATAAAAAAAATTCAAGAGAGAAGAGATTTATGGGGAAAACAATCATCCAAAAAATTTTCGAGGCTCATTCGAACACCGCCGTAGCTATCAACGAGATTATCGATGTGACAATCGACATACGAGTCGCCCGTGATTTTGGCGGGGCAAACGTCGTCAAACACCTTGAGGAAAACCATCTGCCTATTCACGACCCGAAACATACGTTCTTCACTTTTGACTGCAACCCAGGCGGCTGCGACCAGAAATACGCGGAAAACCAGCAGCTCTGCCGTGTATTCGCGCGAAAACATGGGATAAAAATCTACGATATCAACAGTGGGATCGGAACCCATCTTGCCTTCGATGAAGGCCTTGTTTTCCCCGGGGACACCTTCGTGTCAACCGATTCCCATGCGAACATCCTTGGCGCCCTTGGGGCATTTGGTCAAGGCATGGGAGACATCGATATCGCCTATGCGTTTGCTCATGGGAAAATCTGGTTCAAAGTCCCCCCTACCATAAAAATCGTGCTTAAGGGGACCCCAGTAAAAAACACAACCCCTAAGGATGTTGTATTGAAAATCAATAAAATTCTTGGAGCAAACGGACTGCTGGGGTACGCTGCAGAGCTCTATGGTCCCTACGTTGATTCGTTACCTCTTGACGGACGGGTGACCATCGCATCCATGGCAACCGAAATGGGTGGGATCATCATACTGTTCCCAACAAACGAAAAAATCATGGACTATTATAAAAACACGTTTGGAATCACCATCAAACCAACTCATGCAGACCCTGATGCACAATATGAACGCACCATTGAAATTGACATCGGAGGTCTTCTACCGCAGATAGCACGCCCAGGTCACCCTGAGGACGTCGTCAACGTCTCAGAGGTCAGTGGTATCCCTGTTGATTCCGGGTTCATCGGTTCTTGCACCAACGGCCGACTGGAGGACATGCGCGCAGTTGCAGCGATTTTGAGAGATAAGACCATCGCGCCAGGCAGAATCCTAAAGATCGTTCCTGCCACCGACATGATCTGGAACAGCTGCCTTAAGGAAGGGCTGCTGAAGATTTTCAAAGACGCAGGAGCACTGGTCGGCTCTGCAGGCTGCGCAGGCTGCGCTGCAGGTCAGATCGGCCAAACCGGAAAAGGAGAAGTCACGATCTCAACAGGCAACAGGAACTTCACGGGTAAACAAGGAAAAGGTGATATCTATTTAGCGTCCCCACAGACTGTCGCTGCATCGCTGCTTGCTGGATATATCACAACAGTTGATGCCATCCCGAAAAAACCAGTCCCTGTGAAAATCGAAACAACAGCGGTAAGAACGATTCCTGAGCAGAAAAAAGAAAAAACGAACTTCCCGCTCGTACTGGAAGGAAGAGCCTGGGTCATCCAAAAAGACAACATCGATACGGATATGATCTATCACAATCGTCATCTTGCGATCACCAACCCAGCGGAGATGGGACCGTACACGTTTGGGAATCTCAAAGGCTATGAACAGTTCGCAAAAGAAGCTAAGAAAGGAGACATTGTCGTGGTCGGTAAGAATTTCGGATGTGGTAGTTCCCGACAGCAGGCGGTTGATTGTTTTAAAGCACTTGGGATTAGTGTGATTGTCGCGGAGTCTTTCGGTGCTATCTATGAGCGCAACGCAATCAACAGCGGCATGCCTATCCTGGTTGCAGAGGGCATCACAAAAAAACTGTATGACAAAGACCTGGTTTCTATTGACTTAGCCACCGGTCTGATCAGCGATAAAACACAGAAAAAAATTTTAAATGCTAAACCTTTTTCGGAGGCGCAGAAGGAAATCTATCTGCGTGGTGGATTGTTAGGAGGTGTCTGAAATGAACATGACGTTTGCAGAAAAAATCCTTGCGAAATATGCTGGCGAGACGCAGGTCCAGCCAGGTCAGATCGTGACTGTAAGACCAGATCATCTGCTGATGCATGATAACGCAGCACCAATCATTGCCAAGATCATTCCTGAGCTGAAAGAATATGGAGTGTACAGCAAAGACCTTCCGGTCATTGTCCTAGATCATGTCATCCCTGCAGCCGCTGAAAAAAACGCGCTGCAGCATAAACAGATCCGTGAGTTTGTCAAGACCTATAAGATACCGCATTTCTTTGATGTCGGCGATGGGGTCTGTCATCAGATTATCTTAGAAAAAGGATTAGCGTTACCTGGTACTCTTATTTTAGGGAGTGATTCCCATACCTGCTCGTACGGGGCGGTAGGTGCGTTTTCCTCAGGGATCGACCGGACCGAGGCAGCTGCGTTGTTACTCACCGGTGAGACCTGGTTGAAGATCCCTCAGAGCATCAAAATAACTTTGCAGAAGAAGCTTTCCCGCTGGGTGACTGCAAAGGATGTGATCTTATCGATCATCGGTGATGTCTCTGCATCAGGTGCGGATTATTGCTCGGTGGAGTTTCATGGGGCTGTTTCACAATTCTCTGTTGACGAACGATTCACCATCGCGAACATGGGGGTGGAGATGGGGGCAAAAAACGCGATGTTCCCCGTCGATGATGTCACTATGCAGTACCTCAGCTCGATTGGTGTGTCAAAATCAAAATACAAACCAGTACATCCCGATGCAGGTGCGACCTATGAACGAGAGCTCACCTATGATTTGAGTGTCATAGAACCAGTCGTTGCAGTACCTCATAGCGTCGATAACGTCAAATCCATATCGGAGGTTGAAGGAATCGAAATCCAACAATGTCTGCTGGGGACCTGTACGAACGGCAGGGTATCTGATTTCAAGGCAGCAGCGAAAATTCTGAAAGGAAAAAAGGTCCATCCAGCGGTGCGGTTGTTGCTGCTCCCTGCATCCCGAACCATCTATCTTGATGCTGTACAAGAAGGGTACATCAAGACGTTGGTGGAGGCAGGAGGAACCGTGCTGCCGCCAGGATGCGGACCATGCTTAGGGGCACATCAGGGAGCACTTGCACCTGGTGAACGATGCTTAAGCACCTCGAACCGGAACTTCAAAGGCCGGATGGGATGCAAGGACGCAGACATCTATCTTGCCAGCCCTGTGACTGTTGCAATGTCTGCGCTTCATGGGAAAATTACTGATCCTCGCAAGGAGGCAAAAAAATGACGATCTGGAGATATGGAGATAATATCAACACCGATATGCTCTTTCCGGGGAAATATACGTACACCTGCAGTACTGCAGAAGAAATCAAACCACATCTCCTTGAAGATTTAGACCCCTTGTTTGCGAAAAACGTCAAGGAAGATGATCTGATTTTCGCAGGAAGGAATTTTGGTTGTGGAAGCTCCCGGGAACAACCGGTTCTCGGGCTCAAAGCAGTCGGCATTGCTGCGGTTGTCGCAGAAAGCTTCGCGCGGATCTTCTATCGATCCTCCATCAATCAAGGATTGTTACTGATCGAATGTCCTGAGGCGGTGAAAGCATACAAACAGGGAGATAACGTCTTCCTTGATGTTGAAAAAGGGACTCTTTCGATTGGGTCGAAGACCTTTTCGTTCCCAAAACTGCCTAAAGAGATACTTGCCATCTGTGATGCTGGCGGTTTGCTGCCGTACACAAGACAGAAACTGAAGCAGAAGAAAAAACGATAATTCAATGGGTTGAAAAGAGGGAAAAAAAAGGAATAAGACGTTCCTCTTTGTTAGTCTTCATCGTAGATATCTAATGTTTCGAAGAACTCTGGTGTGAAATAATAGCCGCAGGCTGTTTTTTCGATGAGTCCTTTTCGTACACATCGATCAAAGAGATCATCCTGAACGGTGACAATTTCTTCATACATGGTTTTGTCTTTTGATTTGGTTTTTTTTGTTTGGGTTTTCTTCTTCACCATCTCTTATATCCTGCTATTGTTATTGAATAGCATGATATCTGTTGCCAGTGAACCTATTTAAACGTAGTCTGTGAAAACGACAAAACGAAAGAATATCCCAGATACAATCAAGGACTATCGGTGATGACAAGCTCAAGGACAGGGACAGCATCACTCCAAAAACCCATGAACCGCTGCTCAGGGGTATTTCCAAGACAGTACTCTTGTTCGATGCCATAGAAAGCGTAATCAGTCAACGCGTCAAACAATTTCCAGGTGCTGAAGTAGTCCATGGCATCGACTAACGAGCTTCCGGGGATACAGAGTGGAGCGAGATGGTCTGCGACGAGTGCTGGTTCCCCATGTCGATCCGTCCGTTGAATGATAAAATCCTTTCGATCCAGGGGTATCTGATCAGCGGTGGTAAAAATCGTTTTGCCTGACAAGTTCCCAACGATGGTGTCGTTCTCCCCGACGATCACTAACAAAAGCGTCGATGCTGGGATTTCATGAAAATCCTTCATCATCGTGTCAAGACGAATAAATGGTTGCACAGGCATGATCGCTTTTGGATTCGGAAGGCCTTGCTCCGCTGCAAGGGCAGCCATCTCGGCGGTGATACCACCACCCAGTGAATGGCCAACGATTGCGAATTTATCAAGATCAGGGGTGACATGATCGCCGTCTTGAAGCAGATCGATCGCCTGTTGTACCGCATGGATCGCATTCTGGGTCGCAGAACGGGCCCCTATGAGAGGAGTCAGTTGGTACCTGGGATACACAACGATATTCCCACGTTTCACCAGATGGATTATCCATTCTTTATAGAAAATCGGGAAAAGCGCACTCCATCCATGATTGAACACGATAAGAGGAGCTGATGATGGTGTTGGATCTCTTGGCTCGAAAATCCAAAATTCGCGTACACCAAATCCATGTCGTGATTGCCGCACGCCATCATGAGAATAGTTCGAACCGCCTGGACCATCCGATGGTTGTTGCGGTGGTGTTGGTGGTTCTTCCATACCATATTTGGTATTATCATTAGTGAGGGCTTCACAGGATGATTGCATAAACAATGTTGTAAGAAGAATACAGGTAAGGAAGTAGG
>DATMWV010000126.1:0-3052 GCA_035562195.1 Thermoplasmatota archaeon | reverse complement strand
ATATTAATAGAATAGACCTTATATATATTAATTTTTACCCAAATTCACGTTTATTTTCCTAGGTTTTTTCCCCGTACAATATTTTCGCGATTATCCACTAAATTTCCCCTTGATTTCATTCGTGTTTCTTCAACAATAATGTCAATGACAATATCACGGTATAGTATCCACCTCAAATAAAAAATAAAAGGAAAGAAGTATTATTTGTGGATAATACTCCGGTTTTACTTCGACAGAGATATCTCGATTGATGAGACGTTCGAGGTTCGTCCTTCTTCGTTGGTGATCGCTTCTGTTCCGATGCGTATTTCTTTAATCTTTGCATCTTGGACAAACCGGTTTCTGGTTATTTCTGCTGCATCGACCGCTCTGCTAATCGCTCGGCCCCGTGCCTTGATGACGACTTCGGTGGAACCGCTGTTGAATTGCGTTACGACTGCCAGAACGTAGCTCATTGGTGGTTTGTTTCCTACATAGATCACGTTTTCTTCGCTTTCTTCTTTTGCTGTCATAAACTATACCTCTCCGTAAGTTCCTAGGTTAGTGGGCGGTCCTATGGGCGTCATCATTTATAAACATTTCGTAATTTTGTATCTTATGGGAACGAAGCATCCGCTATCTTCTTGATTTTGGCAAGAACGTCTTGCGGATTTTTTCCAAGTATGCGGATCATCGGTTCTTTTCCAACAGCGCCAGTATCTGAGATGATATCTGGGACGTACCCGGCTGTTGTTATCGCGTGTTTTGTTCCCCATTCCATGGTTGAAGATGCGTTCGGTGGCTCGATTTTCCTATCAAATGACCCGAGTGTCAAGCCAAGGTTCGTGCAGAGCTGAAGAGTTTTTTGTGTATATCGGATGTTCAGTGCAGATCGCATGGCTGTGTCAAACGACATCGCCGCTAGAACAATCGCTGCCACATGTTTGGAGGCTCCAAAATCAAGGGTTCCACACAACAAGCCCCGGTCTTTGTACCTGGTGATTCTTCCCTCGATTCCACAGACCTCGTTTCGTGTTTTTGCGTTTGGGAACGCGTAGACAAAATTCATGCCGACCTCAGGGATGAACTGTGACGGCAGGAATGAGACCAGTGTGTCTACAGCGATTTTGAGCTGCAACCAGACTTCGAATTGTTCGTTGTGTTGAATGGGTGGGGGGATCTGCAATGCCGAAGAATGGTTCAACACATCAGCACCCTTCCCTGGAGCGTATCCTTCTTGTATCATGCTCCAGACGATGGATTTTGCTTTCTTTACCGCGGTGACTGGCGATTCTCCTACTGCAAGTAGCCCGGTGATGAGAGCAGACAACGTACAGCCTGAGCCGTGCGCTTTTTTATGTGGTATCCGAGGAAGGGTACAGTAATGGAACTGTTTCCCATCGTAAAGGAGATCTGTTACCAGTTCCCCTTGGAGATGGCCGCCTTTGACCAACACATACTCTGGGCCGAGGTCAAAGATTTTCTGAGATGCGTCCTCAAGGTCTTTTTCCCTGATGTGTTTCATATCTGCTAGGGCACATGCCTCAGGGATGTTTGCTGTCACCATGTATGCGTCTGGCAGCAGTTCTTTTTTTAATGACTCAAGAAAACTGTTGTTCGAAAGTGCATCACCACTGGTTGCCACCATCACCGGGTCAACCACTGCTTTGAGATGATGCTTTTTTAACTGTCGCGCGACGACCCTGATGATTTCCGAGTCGTACAGCATCCCGGTCTTCACCCCAGCTATAGGTAGATCATCAAACAGCGTCTCGATCTGCTGCTCGATGACCTCTGCAGGGACTTTGTAGATCGTTCTGACTTGCAAGGTGTTCTGCGCGGTCACACAGGTGATTGCAGTGACACCATGTAGGTTTAGGTATGAGAATGATTTCAGGTCTGCCTGAATCCCTGCTCCCGCTGAGGAATCAGACCCTGCGATGCTACACACAACCTTCTTGACCATATCAGATGAGCAATAATGGTGAGATATATATGGATTTTTCTAGGGAAAAGTAAGTTTTTCAATAATTTTTTTTTCCTCATCACGCAGTTTATTTTTTGGTTGCAACAATAGCGTAATACCCAAGATTCTTGGTTATCCCCAGAAGCATCTCAAGAAAACCAGCTCCGCCGATTATGTTATCGGTGTCTTCATTGGTTTTTCCTTTCACTTTATTTGAAAGCCGTTTGACCTCTGCGGATAATAACCCTTTCAAACTCCCAAAGAACCCACCAAAAAAATAATGTTTACTGATATTTTTTGAAAGATCATGAATGATGATGTCGGTAAACCCTGCTGATTTCAGGTATGATTGTATTTCCTGTAATGAGATGACGCCAGGGATGGAACGTTTCGATAACGTTAACATATAAGCGTTTTTTAGAAATGTACTGGATGGTTGGTTTTTTGGGAAAAAACCATCGATGATCACACATTTGCCATTTGGTTTGAGTATTCGTGAGACTTCGTTGATGACGTCTTTTTTGTTCACTGCATAGACGATGGATTCGAGAGCAAACACACGATCGAACGAATGATCCTTAAATTCCGTGTTATTGTAATTCCCTGAGATGAACTCTATATTTGTGAGATGCTGTTCTTTTTGTATTTTTTTTGCCAGTTCAATTTCCTCTGTCCCAAGGGATATCCCAGTAAAATGGCAGCTTGGATATTTTTTTGCTAAATACCGAGATGTCGCTCCGATCCCGCAACCTGCCTCCAGGACATGACATGTTTGTCCAGTTCCTAAACCAAGAAGTCTGCCGATGTATATGTTCATGTTCTGAATTGCAGTTCGATAATTAAGAACACCTTTTTCATAGTATCCGAAATGAAAACCGCCGTCGATGAATTTTTGATTAAATTTTTTCCCGACCGACCAGAGATTATCATAGTAACGTTGTATTTTTTCTTCTGTGGTCGTGATCGGCACCATATCTCTAGGTCACCTGCATTGAATTATCATAATATATATAAATGCTCTCAGACGACTACCTTTCCTGACCATCTCCCCTTCTAATTCTCCGACGAATTCTATGAATAAACGGTCTCATTGAGATTTTTTTTTTT
>DATMWV010000125.1:0-3426 GCA_035562195.1 Thermoplasmatota archaeon | reverse complement strand
CCCATGAGAACCGCTTTTTGGAAACCTTTTGTAAACACATCGGTAAAGCAGGTTTTCATCCGCTCCCCAAGGTCATTCCCAATCTGAGGGAGAAACTGAAGGTTTTGACCAAGCCATCTCTGAAATTTTTCTAGTGCATCAACTGGCAGAAAACAAATGAAGAGCCGCGCATCAATTGTTTTCACTGTTCTCAGAGTATCATGCACGAAACATTGGTAAAGGTCTTGTACGATATCTTGGCAAAGGTCAGCAGAAAGTCTGCTTTTCACCTTGCCTTTTTCCGGGTATTTTACGAACAACAAGATACAGGCGTCCTGGTTCTTTGTCATTGTTTTTGCTCCGTTGACTGCATCGTATCCAGAGATTCTTCGAAGAGCTGGAGAATGTCAATGATTTCGACATCGGTATAGTTTTTTTTCAACGCCTCATAACAGGTAAGACAGTTGCATGCGAGGATTGGTGCACTAGCTTTCACCGATTGAAGATAGTTGTTTTGACGCATGGCATTATCCGGATCGCTCCCATGATTCCATCGATAACAGCAGCTCGATGGTTGATGCATAGGAAGATGAGCAAGTTCACCAAAGAGTGATGCAGCATGAATTGCCGCAGAGCCTTGATCAGATTGTTTGTCGAACCGACACGATTCATAGACTATTATCTTCCCTCTGATTTTTTTAGAGGGGAACTTGTCTGGGTATCGTAAAAGATATTGAACGACGCTCAGAACCTCACATTCCATCTTATACCTTTTTTTTATATGCTCGACTGCCTCAAAACATTCAGCGCAAGCAGTGATAATTATCTTAGGATCAACCGCTTTTATTTTCAGATAAAGCAGTTGTAAACAATGGTCTGCCTCATCAAATTCCCCCTGTAGCATGTGTGGTGCGCCACAGCAGGCTGTCACTCCACCTAGGACTGCATAGGAACAACCAAGGTGATCGAGTAATCGAAGTGTTTGTCGAATGGTCTGCGTCGAGTAGATATAGCAGCCTGGATAGAAGAGCACATCTGATTTTTGCACCGGGGCTGTCTCCATGAAGCAGGCAAGATCTTTATTTGTCAATTTTTTCAATGCGATATACAGCTGTTGAGTAATTCTTTTTATTCCTGTGAGATTTGGTCCTTTGACGAATAGATACCGCTTGTAGCCCCAGGGTTTTTGGTCTCTTATTTTATATTTGATAAACCGTACCATGTCGTCTCTGCGAATGTTCACAGGGCAGACTGGGACGCATTTCCCGCATTGTACACAGTGGAACGCGAATTGTTTTATTTTAGATGGAACTGGTGTTGCTTCCTCTGATGCATTATTTAGCTCTTTGATAGTAAATGCATCTGTTGTAACGGGGCAGACGTTCATGCATCGATGACACTCAATGCAATGTTCGAGATATTCGGAGACTTTTTCTTGTAGGACTGTCTTCGTCGGAACTGTCTCTGTGTTTTTTTTGTTTTGTCCAACCATATGACTCTCAAACCCTTTTTTTTTCAATGAGGTACGTATTATTTTTTTTGGTTTTGTTTCTCCTGATTTCTTTTTTCTTTGAATCTTCGTCGTGAGTACCAGACAATGAGCCCAAGGGAAAGTACGGTAATGAATAAAACACCGACTAGCTCCCAGGGGACGCGACCCTGGGTGAGACCTTGGGTGAGTGCATCGGTGCCGACAACAACGATGATCGTCCCAGGCAGCATGCAAAGCCATGACCAGAACACATAGGTTTTGAAGGAGACTTTTGTCAGACCAAATCCATAATTGAGTAAGGTGAAGGGAAATAACGGAATCAATCTGGTTAACCCAACAATCATCATCCCTTGATTCTCGGTCAGCTCATCAAGTCGTTTCATCGTCTTGTTTTTTGTAAGCCAATGTGCGACTGCATCGCGGGCAAAATACCGGGCGATGAGGAAACAGATGCTTGCACCAACCGTTGATGAGACACTAATCAGAATCACTCCAATGACAGAACCGAAGAGCCCGCCAGCAATCACCCCGAAGATCGTCCCGGGAATCGTGGCAATCACCGCTCCAAGATAAATGAGGAAGAACGCGACCGGTCCCCAGACGCCAAGTGACTGTATCCAGTGTTGTAACTCTTCGATGTCCTCCCCAAACCCGTACATATTGACGACGATAAAGACTGTGATGATAACGATAATGAGGATGACCGGTTTCAACCAATGTGTTGTTCGTTTATTTTGTTGGTTGTTTTCTTTCATATCCGACATAGGTTTCTTTCCATTAGACAAGAGCGCCTCCACAGGAGGACCCATGGCCAGCGGTACACCCAAAACAGTGGTCCGCGGTTACGATTTCTCTTGTGGATAAGACGGATTCGTCAAATTTCTGAATGTGTCGTGGTACCTTCTTTGTCACGGGCAGACCCGCAGCGAGATTAAAATCACAGTCATAGAGGGTACCGTCCCATCCGATGTTGATTTGGTGACGGCACATCAGAGACGAGATTGTCTCTGGGTTAAATGATTCTTTGAGTAAGCGGAGATATTGTGGTTTTTTCTCTTTTAGGACATTGAGGAATCGTCCAAGAGGCATATTTGTCAAGGTGATTAACCTCGTAAATTGGATATGATAATGTTCCGCGAGATACGTTTGGTATTCTTTTTCCAGGACTTTTTGCTCTGGTGGTAAGACTGGTTCAAGAGGGTTGAACACCAACGTAAGTGGAAGCTTCTGTGTTGTCCCATACCCGATTTTATTTAAGACTTGGAGTGCTTCTATGCTTTTTTCAAACACACCTTTTCCTCGCTGAAGACGGACTTCTTCTTCGAGATAACAGGGTAATGACGCGACTAATTCTATGCCTAATTCTTTGTAAAGAGAAGGAAAATGTTTATAGGACGACTCTACGAGAATGGTTAGGTTCGTCCGTAATTGAACTCGATGGTGTTGTGCGACAAGGGCTCTGAGAAATTTTTCAAGATGCGGATTAAGCTCTGGTGCACCCCCAGTGATATCGATGAAAACCGGTGGGAGCTTCGCAGTCACCGACAAGATTGTTTGCATGGTCGACCAGTTCATCTGCTCCGTCCGCTGTGGCGATGCGTCCACATGGCAATGTTCACAGGTTTGATTACACAAAAGACCGAGATTTATCTGAATGGTGCGAAGATCAAGGCAGTGCAATGGTTGGTGCGTCACATTGAAAATACATTGCTCGAAGTCATTTTTCTTCTCTGGCATAATGATAACTGTCCCCTATGATAGTTTCTGTGCTTGGAATTCTCTTCATCTATTTATCCATTTGGATACAGCAAAAGTTTTTTTTCTCCTATTTTTCTTCTGGTTTTTGCCAGGGGTAGAATCTCGCGAGTTTTGCAGCAGGGATACCGCACCAGTATAAAATGATGATAATGTTATCCCTAAGCAAGGTATAGATGAATCCTTCTTGACGCCAACGG
>DATMWV010000124.1:0-25320 GCA_035562195.1 Thermoplasmatota archaeon | reverse complement strand
TAGCAACGAATTATGTCGAGATATCTGCTCACACTGATGAAGGATATACTTTGAATGACGCCAGTGCTCTTACATCGACTGATATCGTACCGTATAATATCTCATCGATTTCAAAGACCAAATTTTACTGGGATTTATTATCTTGGGATGATTATCAACCGTCAGGAACCGAGGCTCGCTACCATGTCCTCTATATGAACTCTACCGGTGATTTTGTGGAAGTCGGAGAATCTGTACTCCCTGGAAACCACAAAGGATTTCTCACCTCACCGGTCTATCTGAACAACCTCTCAAACGATGAAAATGGTATTAAGTACAATAAATTGAAAATACTTGTGAACCTTTCAACAAATTCCCCGGTGGTATCCCCCCGAATCTTCAATTGGGCATTGACCTGGCAGAATAAAAGCCATTGGCAGGATTCTTTTCATACGTATTATCGGATTGGTTCCCGTACTAAAGTGAACAACCAAAACGGGTCGATTCTGATTTCCGCGATACAGGATGAATGGCCGTTGTTTGGGTTTGACTCGGGGAACACACGGGCATCTGGTGGGAACGGCGCAACCTTTAGAAATCTCTATTGGTTCAGTAAAGAGAATGTCGGTGGAAATTTCCGTAACCCTGTCATTGGCAATGGGTTGATGTACATTGCATCTGACTCTCGCACATTACATCAATACAAGATTATACTCCCCGATGGAGCCAAGGAAGGGGAACCTCTAGTCAATACATCCTCGATTCCCCTTAGTTATGATGTGGTGAACTCTCCTGCAGTAACTGATGAGCTGGTGATTGTTGCAACAGGTCAACAAGCGCCGAAAGGTCTAATAAATGTTATTCAGGGATTTGAACATGACAATCTCAGCTCTATGTGGATATATGACAATGATAAAAAGAAAATCTGTTATGATGCATCACCAGTCGTGGATGACTCCTGGCTCTTCATTACCGGCTGGGGTGGAGACAACGATTCATATCTCGTGGAAAGCCAGCGATATACCAATAATAAACTCCTGGTCTTAAGTTTTAATAAAAATTCTGTAAGCTTTTCTTCAGAGTATGAATTACCAGCACCAAGCTTCTCAAGCCCGGCAGTGACATCTGATAAGATTATCGTCGCTTGTAGTTCAACAGAAAAAGACAGTGTAATAGCTCTCGGTCGCAATGGAGGAATTATTGGTGCAAATATCTGGAATCAATCAATCGGAGCAGTCGGCTATGCATCACCTGTTATCTTCGAAGATAAGGTTTTTGTCATCTGTAAACAAGTAACGGGTACGAATCCTTTAACAGAAAGATATACCACAAAGATAGTTGCGATGAATCTGAACGACGGGACCATCTTATGGAATGCAACTCTTGGGGGCTCTGTGTCACCGAGCAATGTCGCAGATTCTACCCCGGCGGTGTACAACGGAGTCCTGTATGCTGCATCTGCTGATGGAACCGTCTATGCCCTTGATACCATGAATGGAACAACCCTCTGGTCAACAAAAATATATACCATGACTCAGACTTTAAAGAGCACCTTGCAATCTTCTCCAGCCTATGCAGAAAACCTTGTCTACATCGGGACACCTGCTGGTCTTATCTATGCACTGGATGCATCCACAGGAGACCAAAGGTGGTCCTATACGACTTTTGTGAATTGGACGGCAGCACCAGTCCATGGGTCACCGGTGGTGTCCAATGGTTTAGTGTTCGTTGCTGACGAGAATGGTGTCCTCTATGGTCTCGGACGATTCGCTACGTCTTTAAAACAAGTCAGCGGCCAGATCATCTCCGTACCGATCCGCTTACCTGAGGCGTTATGGTGGGGCTCGTTTTATGCAGATTACTCTGTTATGAAGGACGTCAGCAGCATTACCTTTAAGCTCCTGGATGAAAACGGTAAAGTCCTTAATGATAAATTAGAAAATAAGAGCATTCTCACCCTGGGTGGTCTCAGTCTTGATAGAACTGTACAGCTCCAAGCTGATTTCTACTCAGCGAATCTCTCAAAGAGCAATCCGACCCTTTTCCGATGGTACATCACCCTTGCTTCTGATACACAACAGCCGTTCCTGAACAGTAGTAGTTTTACCCCAAGCCCCGGGGGATGGCTTGAGACGGTCGTCCCTGTCTTTACCATCCGAGTGAAGGATAATGGTACTGGGTTGCGGGTGAAATCCGCAGTGTATACCCTGCAATACACCATAGATAATGTCAGCCAACAAAGCACTTCTCCTGCAGTCTGTACCGGTGTGAACGGGACGACCGCATGGGAGACAATGACCATGAATATCTCTACATTGCCAAACTTTGAGAACATATCCTCCTTACGCAGCTTGACGTTCAACATCACTGATCTAGCTGGGAACACTGCAACAAAAACCGTGACATTCAAACAGGATGTGAAGAAACCAACATCGCGAATCACTAGTACCATGAAAAAGGCATATAACTCAACGAATGTCCGTATCAATGCGACAGCCAATGACACCGGGAAGTTGAACGAGGATGCCAGTGGCGTCAGACTCGTGGAGCTGTACTACCGATACTCGGAGAGTACGAATTTCTCGGGAGAAGACTGGATGTACTTTGCAAATTACACGAAAATATCACCGACCTGGTTGTTTAACTTCACCAGTCGACCGAATCAACCGGGTGGGTATTTCGAACTCTGCACGATTGCTTATGATTATGCCAATAACAATGAAAGCTTCCCTGCAACAGGTGATGTCATGTTCTTATATGATTGGAAGGAACCTTCCTTTCCCAGCTTCTCAGGTGACAGTGACACTCTGTGGTTTAAGGAACGACCTCAGTTCTCCGTGGTGTTCGAAGACGACTATCGTTTAGATACGATTAAATATCGACCGAATTTTGATACGATATGGACCATTCTTGCATCCGATGTGAACTCAAGTGTGTATAACACAGATGCGCTCGGTAATGCCTGGGTCTTAGCACAATCCTATTGGGATCAGATGGAGGAAGGCCAGATCTATTATCTTTATTTCAGAATCAATGATACTCTTGGAAATACGTTAGAGATCCTCAATGACAATCAAGCAATCACGATTCGCAAGGATACCGCAGCCCCGCTGGTCACCATCGATGTTCCCTCTGTAGACGATGATATGAGCCTGTCTGGGAACTTCACGGTCTCCGGTCTTGGCAATGATCCTGAGGGCAGTGGTATCAAGGAAGCCTTGTTGTACTATCGCTACTCTGAGGATAAATCCAACTGGAGCAGTTGGGCCCCCTATGGGGATGCTCTTGATTCCTCCCCGTTTGTATGGGATTTCGATGCCACCGAAGGGGACGGATATTATGAGATGAAAATCATGGTCACCGATTACGCAGGTAATGAAGTCGAATCTGAGGTGTTTCCCTTGGCTGTCGCTTCGTTCCCAATGACCCTGACATTAGTCTTGGTTGGTCTTCTGGCTGTCCTTATATTGCTCAGTGTCATTATCTATCTGAAATGGAGAAAGAAAGAGACAGCCTAAGGTTTCTTTTCCTTTATCTTTTTTACATCTTCAAAAGTGTACTCTGGGAAAAAGAGTCCAGCGTACCCACAGGTGTTGCATTTCCATTGGTTCAGAAGCCCTTTCGCATAGGAGTCCGCTGACATATCTGGTTGTGTATCGGTACTGTGACATTCAGGGCAGACTCTGATATATTTCTTCTGCATAGATTACTATTATTATTCTATATATATAGCTGGTCGTAAGGGACCAGCAAACCTTGTTTTTTTCGCTGGGTCGTAAACGTCTGCATCATCAGCACTGTAGATTTCCACTAGGCAATGCAGCACTTCGCTGAGATATGGTTTTGCATCAGAGAGATGTGCTTTCTCATCGATGGGGATCAGGAAACGTCTGCTGTCTAGGTCACTGAACATTTTTATCTCCGGGGCGATCTTAGCGACAAATTGAGAGACCTGCTGGCCGAGTGGTTTCATTGTTGGATCCGCCATGGTTTCTTTAATCAGTGAACCAACATTAAAGGTCTTTTGAGCAGACTGTTCCAGTGCTTTCCTATAAATTTTTTGTTTCCATGCTGGAGAGGTATAGATACAGATCTTTTTCGGGGTGATCTTTGTGACTTTTACGATTTCGTTTACATCCTCAACGACCCTGGTGAGCAGGTATTCTCCGATTTCATCTTTTTCAGAGATATCCTGGGCGTTGAACTCAGGATAGGTTGCATTTGACACAAACTCGTTATATCCTTGTGTCACCCAGAGTTCCTCTGCAAGATGTGGAGTGATCGGTGTCATAAGAACTATCCAGGTGTGAACATAGTGCGTCAGCAGGTTCTTCTCTGCTCCTCCTCGTTTAAGGTACCATTGAAGGTCTTTTTGGATTTCGAAAAATATTTCATTGGAGGCGACCCGGAGATCCCATGTCTCAAATGCATCCAGGATCTTCTGTACTCGCCGTTGGAGAGTACTTTTTAGCCAGTTGTCAAGATTTTCTTGTTTCTTATCTGACCGTGATGAGATCTGCTGGATGAGTTTCCAGATGTTCATGATCCTGTTTTTGTATTTCAGGACGGTTTCCGGGTCCCATTCGATATCGACAAACGGGGACCCGATATGAAGATAATACAGACGCATCGCATCGACACCATAGGTGACTGCTGCCTCAACGATTGGTTCAGCCCCACCCTTGGATTTACTGATCTTTTCTTTTCCTTTTTGTGTCACCCACCAGTGAACAAAAATTCCATGCGGACGTTTCTGTTCTGGCATGATCGCCACATGGTTCATGATATAGACAGGGAAGTGTACCGTCTTGTGCTCTTTTCCACCTAAGTTGATGTCAACAGGGTACCAGTAATCAAAATCAGCCTTGATGGTCTTCCAGGTCTCATGTTTCGCAGATCCGATCCCGAGGAACACATAATTGAAGAACTCATCGGTCATCTCTTGTACTGAGATCTTTTTTTGGTTCACATACGGAGAAATAATGTAATACGCCGGATAGAGTGTTGAATCAGAGATAGGTTCGATGATCCAGTCTTTTTTATAGGGGAATTCTGTCCCAAGCCAGGATCCTCTACGGATCGCGGCACGATCCCCGAACCAGTCAAGGATTTTTGGCAGCTCGTCTTTGTATTCCTGCGGATAAATATTCATAGATCTGACGTAATCTTTTGATTCTTGTGTGAGCTGTGCATCACTGTATTTAATGAACCATTGGTCAGGGATCTGTTTGATCATGATTTTTTCTTTGCAGCGACAGATGACTGGTTCTGAGAATTCTTTCATGGTGGTGGCAAGGTTCTTCCGGATAAGGTCGTTTTTCACTGTGTCTTTTATCTCTGAGATTTTTATCCCAGCATATTGACCGCATTTCTCGTTTAATGTTCCGGTGTGGAATTCTTTTTTGTAGACAAGGTCGGTTGCTTCGTTGAGTTTGTCTGTCTCTGTTTGACTTTTTATGCCGAGATGATCGCAGGCTTCTTTTGCTGGGTTGTTGCCAAATCCTTTTACGTCGATGATTTTGATTGCTTCGATATGTTCTTTTGATTCGATAAGTGCGATCCAGTCATAGGGTGCGTGGGCTGGTACTGACATGACGATACCGGTGGCGACCGTTGGGTCTGCGAACACCCCAGCAAGGATTGGTACTTCTCGGTTGATTTCTGGGACGAT
The DNA here is from genome assembly GCA_035562195.1 of Thermoplasmatota archaeon. Classification (GTDB taxonomy): domain Archaea; phylum Thermoplasmatota; class E2; order DHVEG-1; family DHVEG-1; genus SM1-50. The sequence goes on along the minus strand of DATMWV010000124.1, from coordinate 19,670 downwards.
GCAGGTTTTTCCGATTAAGTCTTTTCCTTTGATGGTTTTCTTCAAGGGTTGGACAGAGTCTTGTTGGTAGGAGATTTTTTTGATGCATTCCTCTGAGCAGATCCATGTTTCGTTATTCACTTTTGCATAGTGATAGTCGACTGTAGGGTTGACCCACATGTTGGTGACGCCAAAGATGGTCTCTGGTCGGAGGGTTGCAGCTGGGAGAATCGTACCGTCTTTCAGGATGAATTTCAGGACCGTGAAATCAAGGATCTCAGCGGATCCTCCTTGTGAGACATCGGTTTCTGATTTGTCGACTGCGACTGGTCCGCAGCTGGGGCAGTAGGGCGCATAATGTGGTTTTTGTATCAGAAGGTTATTTTCATGGAGTTGATGGAATTGCCATTGGATGAATTTCTTATAACCATCGGAGATGGTGTTCATGACCCTGGTGTAGTCGATGAGGTACCCGAACCGTTTCCAGTAATCATCCACGTAGACGGTGCTGAAGTAGGTGACGACTTGAATTGGATCTGTGAGTTTTCCGATGCATTCCTCTGAACACCCGTTTTGTCGTAACAATCTGAGGGTGTCTTGGTCTTGTCGTTCTACTTTTTTTGCAAAACCAACAGAAGGTATCCCTGATGCGTGAAACCCTGCGGGGAACAACACGTCATAGCCAGTCATCCGTTTGTACCTGGCAAGGACGTCGCAGTAGGTAAATCCACGCATATGACCGACATGGAGGTACCCGGAGACTCCAGGGTAAGCAAAATGGATGAAGAATTTTTTTTGTTTTTCTTTGCTTGCTTTGTTGATGTTTTCCTTGAACCACTTGTTTTGCCATTTCTGTTCGACAGTGATATAATCGTAGGTGTTTTCTTCCATGGTTAGTTTCTGGTTGGACATAAGGATTGTTTTATATAATATTTCGTGTCATCTCATTTTGTCTTCGTCCATAAATAGGGTAACGAAAATTTAAATACCAAAAGCCCTATAAGAGTCACATACGAGTATAATAAGGGGAAAAATATGAAGAAATTTCTACCAATTCTCCTAGTGGGAGTGTTAATAGGAAGTGGTTTTGGAGCAGCAGTATCAGTAAACACAGACAATGAACAATTCTTACTTCAGCAGGACATCTCTTTTTCAGAACCGGTGCTAGCAGATCAAGACAATTATTTATCTGTTGAAATTACAGAAGCAACCTCTTTAGCATCATCTCCTGGAAATCCGATGTTACCTATGTATACGAAGTTGTTTTCTTTTCCATATGGAACAATTATTAAAGATGTCTCGTTTTCTGCTTCTTCTGAGCAGACCATACGACTCACAAAAGACATTCTTCCCGGCGCTCAGCCAACACCGGTTTCTAGTGGTTCGATTCATCCTTCAAATCAAAAACTTGTAAAGAACGAAGACGTGTATTCCGGGAAGAATTCGTATCCCTCCTCTCGCTTGGACTATCAGGTGGGTGCTGGTCGGCAGGGAAATGAACGCGTTATTTTCGTCTCAGTCCAATATTATCCGGTTCTGTATCAACCACAACAACAGTCTTTGCTTTTCACTCCAAGTACGCAGATCATGGTAACCTATGAACCGCCTCAATTCCCTGTGCCTCTCTCCACAGAGACTAAGTTACTTATCATTGCCCCTGAAGAATTCTCTGAAGCACTCCAACCTCTGGTTGACCATAAAACTCAGTATGATGTCCCGACAACTCTAACTACAACCGAATGGATCGCTGACCATTCAACAGGTCGAGATCTAGCAGAGCAGATTAAATATACGATAAAAGATGAGATTGAGACACATGCGATCACCTCAGTTTTGCTTGTCGGTGGTTTTGATAAGTTTCCCATGCGTCGTAGCTATGTGATGCTCTGGGACTGGGATGAAGAAGTAATAACAGACCTCTACTATTCTGACATCTATGATAGTTCTGGGGATTTCTGCAGCTGGGATTCGAACAACAATGATCAATTTGGTGAATCAAGCGACCGTGTCGATCATTACCCTGATGTTCATCTTGGTCGACTCGCCTGTGATTCTCTTTCGGATGTGACCATCGTCGTAGACAAGATCATCCACTATGAGACCGAAACCTATGGCAGCGACTGGTTCAATACGATGATTTACATCGGAGGAAACACCTTCCGCTGGTCACCAGGAAACGACGGGGAAGAGATTAATGAAATGATCATGGATATACTCCCGCAGTTCTCACCTGAGATTATTTGGACTTCGGAAAACAATTTCAATCGACGTACCATTTCAAATGCCATCACCGCTGGTGCTGGGTTCCTTGACTATTCAGGCCATGGATTCGAATTCGGGATGGGTACTTACACTCCGATTGGAACACAGATGAAATACTATTATTCCGCGTATATCAAGGACACTAAGAATGGATATAAGCTTCCGATCATCTTCTTTGACGCCTGCCTTACCGCAAAAATCGATTATGTTCTCCAAGATCTTTTAGACTACCGGGCGTACAGCGTGTTTGATATGCTGGCAAAGATTCTAAAGATTGACACCTCCCAGAGACGCGCCTGTTACGCTTGGGCGTTTATCAACCACGAGGGCGGTGGGGCGATAGCGACCATCGGAGCGACCCGTACAGCATTTGGTGGTGTCGATGAAGGCGCAGGGAAAATGTCCATCGAGTTCTTCTCCGCTTACGAAACCAGTCAGAACCTTGGGGAGATGATGACACAGATGCAGAACGAGTACATCAAAGATGTCCCTGGTGATGATTTCACCCTTGAGGAGTTCATATTACTTGGGGATCCAACCTTGAAAATCGGTGGGTATCCCTCCAAATAAAAAAACCATCCTCCTTTTTTCTTTTTTTTCTCCAAATCAAAAGACCTATATCTAGGAGATTTATTTTCCCTCTATATTTATGAAAGCAGCTCATCAAAGTTCTACAGATCGAACCAATGAGAAAACCATCGAGAAGATAACAGGATTATCTGAGAGCGAAGCACAGAAACGTCTAAAAACTGAAGGGTATAACGAACTTCCTTCGCAAAAAAAACGGAATATTTTCGTCATACTATTTCATGTCATCCTTGAACCGATGCTGTTGCTCTTACTCGGTGCAGGTCTTATTTACATCATCCTTGGGGAAAAACAAGATGCGTTGATGTTGCTGATCTTTGTTTTTGTCGTTGTTGGGATCACGTTTTATCAACAGAGGAAAACAGAACGGGCGTTAGAGGCGTTAAAAAATCTTTCTAGCCCCCGTGCATTGGTGATTCGAGATGGACAGCAGAAACGTATCCCTGGTCGGGAGGTGGTCCGAGAGGATTACATCATCCTTCGGGAAGGAGACCGTGTTCCTGCCGATGCCGTCATTATTTTTTCCTCGAATCTCTCGATTGATGAATCACTCCTCACCGGGGAATCCTTAGCAGTACGAAAAGCAGAATGGGATGGAATCGCATCCATCACACAACCTGGTGGGGATGATTTACCTTTTGTCTTCTCCGGGACCCTGGTTGTTCAAGGTCATGGGATCGCCAAAGTCCTAAGTATCGGTAGTCACACGGAAATGGGTAAAATCGGCAAAGCATTACAGAAGATCGTCCCTGAAGAGACGCTCCTGAAAAAAGAAACAAGCAGGTTAGTGAAAAACTTCGCAATAGGTGGACTTATCCTCTGCAGTTTAGTTATCGTTATCTACGGGATCACCCGTGGGAACTGGGTTGTCGGGTTCCTTGCTGGCGTGAGTTTGAGCATGGCGATCCTTCCCGAAGAATTCCCTGTTGTCCTGATGATATTCATGAGCCTAGGGGCATGGCGGATGTCAAAGCGACAGGTCCTGACAAGAAACACCGCGTCAATCGAGATGCTTGGCGCTGCGACCGTGTTATGCGTCGATAAAACCGGGACTTTAACACAAAATAAAATGATTCTCAGTTCCCTGTTTTGCGATCATCAATTCTATGAGGTAGAAAAAAACGGGAAACAACCGTTACCTGAGTGTTTTCATAATCTTTTAGAGTTCGGGTTCCTGGCAAGCCAAAAAGACCCTTTTGACCCTATTGAAAAGGAAATCAAAAACACCACTGAAAAATTCCTCTCTAAAACAGAACATATCCATGATCAGTGGAGGTTAATCCGAGAGTATCCCCTCTCAAAACACCTCTTAGCCTTATCCCACGTCTGGGAATCTTCAGATAAACAGAAACATGTCATCGCAGCAAAAGGTGCACCGGAGGCGATAGCAGACCTGTGCCATTTCACAACAGAACAAACAAAAGACGTCCTCACCCATGTGAAAGAAATGACTGATAAAGGCCTGCGTGTCTTGGGGGTGGCTCGATCGAGTTTTCCTGAGGATAGTTTACCAGATAAACAACATGATTTTGAATTTGATTTTGTCGGATTACTCGGGTTCGTTGATCCTGTTCGAGATTCGGTTGCCTCTTCATTGAAAGATTGTTATACTGCTGGTATGCGAATGATTATGATCACTGGTGATTACCCTGGGACTGCTCAGCATATCGCCAGGCAAATCGGCTTGAAAAACCCTGAGGAGTTCATTACCGGTCCACAGCTCGCACAGATGAACCCAGAGGAACTCCGGGAGAAAATCAAAACCGTTAATATTTTTGCCCGGGTCATCCCAGAACAAAAATTAGCAATCGTGGATGCACTGAAAGCCAACGGTGAGATAGTCGCAATGACCGGTGATGGTGTGAATGACGCCCCTGCATTGAAATCATCCCATATCGGTATCGCGATGGGGGAACGAGGAACCGATGTTGCTCGTGAATCTTCCGCAATCGTGTTGTTGAACGATGATTTCTCATCCATTGTGCAAGCGGTGAGACTGGGGCGAAGGATTTTTGATAATCTACGCAAATCCATTAGTTATATCTTCTCTGTTCATGTGCCGATCGCAGGGATGGCTCTCATCCCAGTTCTCATGGGGTTACCCTTGGTGCTACTACCTGCGCATATCGCTTTTCTTGAATTGATTATCGATCCAGCGTGTTCAACGGTCTTTGAGGCTGAAACTGAGGAGAAAAACATCATGGACCGCCCTCCCAGAAACCTGAAAGAACGCTTGTTTGGACGGAAGAATTTCTTCTACAGCTTCATCCAAGGGTTAAGCGTCCTAGTCGCTGTAATTGTTATCTTTCTGTGGTTCTACAATGGAACACCAGCAAACGAAGACCAAGCCCGAACACTGTCCTTTGCTACCTTGGTGATCGCCAATATCATGTTGATCGTCGTGAATCTCTCAGGATCGCGTAGCTTGGTGACAACCATGAATTCAAAAAATAAAGCACTCTGGTTGGTTGTCGTAGGTGCGATGCTAGCCTTATTAATGACCATTTTAGTTCCACTCTTTCAAAATCTCTTCCATTTTTCTCCGATACTCCTGACAGATTTTTTTATCGCTGCTCTTGTTGGTATCGCCTCGGTTTCATGGTTTAAAGTCCTTGATTTTTTGAAAAGAAACTCCTCTGTGAAATCAACCTAGTTGACTCGTGATGTGTCACTTAACATTTAAAAACTAATGGGTGTTTCTCAAAGGTCAATGAACTACGAAACTCTTCAAATCATCTTGAAGGATAAGGTTGCTTTTATTACGTTGAATCGTCCTGAGCGGTTGAACTCTTTTGACATGCAGCTGGGCCATGAGTTGTATGAGGTACTTCAGAATGTTGCGCAGAACCCTGAGGCACATGTCATAGTGATCAAAGGAACTGGTAAGGGATTCTGCGGTGGTGGTGATGTCAAAGAAATGCATGCTGCCAAGGACAAATCTCGTTTCCTACGGGATCTTACCAGAGCGATTCATCGATGTGTCATTGAGATACGCACCATGGAAAAACCAGTCATTGCTGCGGTGAATGGCGCTGCGTTCGGAGCTGGGCTGTCCCTTGCACTAGCCTGTGATATGATTATCGCGGTAAAAGAAGCAAAGATGAGCACTGCATTCATCGGCATTGGCCTTGCACCAGGGTGTGGCACACAGTTTGTGACAAAAATCATCGGATATCAACGAGCTTGTGAATACATCCTGACATCAAAGACATTCACCGCAGAGGAAGGATGCCGACTTGGTCTTGTCAATAAAATCGTGGAGGCAGAACAACTCGATACTGCTGTCGAAGAGATCGTCTCACTGTTTCGGTCACTCCCACCGATCGCGGTCGGAAAAGCAAAGATGCTGATCAATAAAAGCCTGGAGAATGACATGATATCACATCTGGAGCTGGAAAGTAAGACAGCCGCATGGTCCGCGGGGACAGAGGATTTCACTGAAGGAGTCACTGCTTTCGTGGAAAAACGCAAACCAGTCTTCAAGGGGAAATAGAGGAGTCATCGGCAATTGTCGATACATTTATGGAAACCTTTATGTATCACATACTTATGAATGCGATACAGTACCAAGGGGAGGCATAGGATGAATTATCAAACCCTTGTCATAACGAAAAAAGACGATAATACAACTGTTGCATTAAATCGACCAGATGTTCATAATGCGATGAACGAAATCCTTATGGACGAACTCACAAGGTGTTTTCAACAGCTCTCAAGCGATGACTCTGTCACGACCATTATCCTTACCGGTAACGGTAAATCATTTTGCGCAGGGGCAGATCTTACCTGGATGAAAAAGATGGTTACCTACTCTCAGGATGAAAACAAGAAAGATAGTCGTCTCCTGCTCGACATGTATGAGACAATTCATTCCTGTCCAAAACCAGTAATCGGACGAATCAACGGAGCAGCCTTTGGAGGTGGCATTGGACTGCTTGCAGTCTGTGACATCACCATCACGGTCCCTGAGGTAACGTTTGCATTTAGCGAAGTAAAACTTGGTATCATCCCCGCAGTAATCTCAACATTTGTCGCATCACGAATGACACCAGCAGCGATGCGTCGTCTCTTCATCACCGGTGAACGATTCGATTCTGCAACCGCCCAAAAAATCGGATTAATCGATATCATAGTTGCCCCTGAGAAACTCGATGAGACAATCAACTCCTGCATCGAACAGGTTCACTCCTCAGGTCCTCACGCAATCAAAGAAGTCAAACACCTCATCTACAATCTTCAAAAAATGGATATAAAAGAATATAAGGAGTTTGCGGTTGAAAAAATCTCAGAGCTTCGGGTCTCCCAAGAAGGTCAAGAAGGAATTAAAGGATTCCTGGAGAAACGAAAACCAAGTTGGAGGAAGTAACAGACATGTTTAAGAAAGTTCTGATCGCGAATCGTGGCGAAATCGCAGTACGAATTATCAAAGCCTGTCAGGAGATGGGGATCAGAACAGTTGCCGTGTATTCCGAGGTTGATAAAAATGCACCCCATGTTCAGATTGCTGATGAGTCCATTAACCTTGGGGACCCCACTCCCTCGGAAAGTTATCTGAATATCGCAAAAATCATTGAAAACGCCACAAAAGTACACGCAGAGGCGATCCATCCTGGGTATGGGTTTCTTGCGGAGAACCCTGATTTTGCAAAAGCCTGCACCGATACCGGTATCACCTTCATTGGACCAACACCTGAGGTGATACGTCTGATGGGTGATAAAATCGAAGCAAAAAAAACCATCGCACACGCAGATGTCCCCGTCATCCCAGGGTATAACGGAGTAAAACAGGATCTATCGACATTACTGAAAGAAGGAAAAAAAATAGGGTTTCCACTGTTAGTCAAAGCGACAGCGGGTGGTGGTGGAAAAGGGATGCGTATCGTCCATGCAGAATCCGAGCTTGAACAAGCAATCGAGAGTGCGAAACGAGAAGCAAAATCCGCATTCGGGAACGATTCTGTCTTCCTAGAGCAATATATCGACAAACCACGTCATATCGAATTTCAGATTCTTGCTGACCAGCATGGACAGGTGATCCATCTATTCGAACGTGAATGCTCCATCCAACGGCGACATCAGAAGATCATCGAAGAGACCCCCTCACCGGTGATGACACCAAAACTACGAGAAACAATGGGAAAAGCAGCGGTCGCCGCTGCAACAACAGTCGGGTACACAAATGCAGGCACCATCGAATTCATGGTAGATGGCAAACAAAATTTCTATTTCATGGAGATGAACACACGTCTGCAGGTTGAACATCCAATCACCGAGGCGACCACTGGTATCGACCTGGTAAAATGGCAGCTTCGCATCGCCAGTGGCATGGAACTAACCATGAAACAAAAAGACCTGACCCAGCGGGGTCATGCCCTTGAATGCCGGATCTATGCGGAGGATCCATCCAATGGTTTCCTCCCCAGTATTGGAACCTTGGAAAAAGTCGATCTCCCCAATGGACCAAACATCAGGAACGATACCGGTGTGGAGACACACTTTCATGTCAGCCCGTACTATGATCCGATGCTGGCGAAACTAACGGTAAATACCGAGAACCGTGAGGAAAGCATCAATAAGATGATCTGGGCATTATCACATTACGTTGTCCTTGGTGTGACGACGAATATCTCGTTTCTCAAGAAGGTCCTGGACCATTCTGAGTTCAGAAAAGGAAACATCACAACGCATTTCATCAATGATTATTTCCATGATTGGCTCGTGACAAAGGAAGGACTTCCCCTCGACGCGCTGATCGCTCTTGCGGTGTATGACTCGTTACACACCCAGCGGCAAGAGGTGGTGAGATACAAAGAAGCAGATCCTCATTCCCCCTGGCAGCATGTGGGACGATGGAGGATGGGGGTGTAACTATGTTCATCAATTACGAGCATAACAACCATGTGTACAACGTTACTGTTGAACGTCGGGAGAATCAATTTTTCATCACCTATGATAATAATGAATATACCGTGATGGCAACAGAGCTGAAACCCGGGCAGCTGTCCATTCAGCTTGGTGACCGGCTCATCAAAAGTATCATCTCTCAGGGAGATGATAACAAGTTTGTCTTTATCGACGGCAGCATCTTTAAAGTAAAACGCATTGAGCTAACTGGGAGGAAAACAACAGAGAAAAAAGAAGGAAATCTCCATTCACCCATCTCAGGGACCGTTGTCAGTTGTAAAGTAAAAGAAGGAGCCTTTGTGAAAAAAGATGATGTCATTCTCATCATTGAAGCAATGAAAATGGAGTATCTGATCCGAGCCCCCTATGATGGGGTCATCAAGAAAACGTATTTTAAAGAAAAAGATCAAATCGAGATTGGTCAGCTCACCGCTGAGATACAAAAAAAGGAGGATGAAGATGGAAATCATTGAAAGTACGATTGATACCTCAAGTAAGGAGTTCAAAGAGAACTTTGCACATTATGAAAGCCTTGCGAAGGATATGAAAGAAAAGATCACCCATGCCATGAAAGGCGGTGGTGATGATGCAGTCAAACTGCATAAATCACGTAAGAAGATGCTTGCCCGGGAGCGTATCGATGCATTGCTTGACCCTGAGACTCCGTTTATTGAGTTTAACACCCTTGCCGCATACGACATGTACGAAAACAAGGCTCCTGCGGCTGGGATCGTCACTGGCATAGGGATTATCCACGGCAGGGAAGTCGTCATCGTAGCCAATGATGCAACAGTCACCGGTGGGACATATTACCCGATCACTGTAAAAAAACATCTTCGCGCACAAGAAATCGCCATGGAAAACAACCTCCCTTGTATCTACCTGGTTGACTCTGGTGGCGCGTTTCTCCCCATGCAAGATGAGGTGTTCCCTGACCGAGAACATTTCGGACGGATTTTTTATAATCAAGCGAAGATGTCTTCCTTAAAAATTCCACAAATCGCTGCAGTCATGGGTTCATGTACTGCAGGGGGTGCATATGTCCCGGCGATGTCAGATGAAACCATTATTGTGAAAGGAACTGGAACGATCTTTTTAGGCGGACCACCCCTTGTGAAAGCCGCGACTGGTGAAGAGGTCACCGCTGAGGACCTTGGTGGTGCTGATGTTCATTGTCGTGAAAGCGGGGTATCTGATCATTATGCTGTCGATGATCCTGATGCGATACGGATCTGCAGGAACATTGTTGAGAACGTAAATCGACAGGAAAAAACATATCTTGATATTAAAAAACCTGAGGAACCCGCCTATGATATCAAGGAGATCTACGGGATTTTATCAAAAGACCCACGTAAGCCATTTGAGGTTCGAGAGATCATCGCTCGTATCGTTGATGGGTCACGATTCCATGAGTTCAAAGCCTTATATGGTACCACCCTGGTCTGCGGGTTCGCCCGTATCATGGGGTACCCGGTTGGGATCCTTGCGAATAATGGTGTGTTGTTCTCCGAGTCAGCGCTGAAAGGATCTCATTTCATTGAACTGTGCTGCCAGCGGAAAATCCCCCTTGTGTTTTTACAGAACATCACTGGGTTTATGGTCGGCAGGAAATACGAGGCTGGAGGAATCGCTAAAGATGGTGCGAAAATGGTGACAGCTGTCACCTGTGCTCAGGTACCGAAGTTCACAGTGATCATCGGAGGGTCGTTTGGTGCTGGAAACTACGGAATGTGCGGAAGAGCCTACGGACCACGACAACTATGGATGTGGCCAAACGCGCGTATCTCGGTCATGGGCGGCCAACAGGCAGCAACAGTACTTCTCACCGTCAAACGGGATCAACTCTGGCGAAAGGGTATCGAGATGACAAAGAAAGAAGAACAAGCCTTGACAGACCCGATCATGAGAAAATACGAGGCAGAAGGCAACCCCTATTATAGTACTGCACGTATCTGGGATGATGGGATCATCGACCCGGTGGATACCCGATTGGTCCTTGGTCTTGGGATCTCTGCGTCACTTAACGCTTCGATCTCCGAGTGGAAGCCTGGTGTCTTCCGGATGTAAACAAGAAATGTTGGTTTTGCTATGAACTATGATGTGATCGTTGTCGGTGCAGGACCAGCAGGTTCAACCGCAGCAAAAAACCTTGCAGAAAAAGGAATCAAAGTCCTCCTTCTTGACAAAGCAAAATTCCCACGGGACAAACCTTGCGGTGGCGGTCTTCCGACTCGGGTGCAGAAAAGGTTCCCCTACATCGAACCATTCATTGATTCTGTTTCGTATGGGACAACGATGTATTCTTCTTCCCTGCGATACAAATGTGATCTTCTGCGAGAAAAACCTTTTGTTGATATGGTACTTCGAAAAGACTTTGATTACGGCTTGCTTTCCCTTGCGCAGAAAGCAGGAGCGACTTTTTTAGGGGGGAAGTCTGTTATCGATGTCGTCGTCCAAAAAGAGAAAGTCTCCGTGATGCTCGAAGATGGACAAACCATAGAGACCCAGATGGTGATTGGGAGCGACGGGATGCATAGCGTTGTAGCGGAGAAAACAAACTTATCAAAGAAACTTGAAGTCATTTGCATCTCACTGATGCAAGAACAACCCCTGACCTCAAAGCAGCTGACAGCGTTTTTTACGAAAAAACGTCTGATTTATCTTTTCATAAAAGCCCATGGGATCGCAGGGTACGCCTGGGTGTTTCCAAAGAAAAACACGGTGAACATCGGAATCGGTGAATTCCAATCCGCGGTCTCAAAAGCAAGACCAAAGATCCCCTTAAAAGAGACCTATGAGAAGTTTATATCTACTCTGAAGGAAAAGAAATTGCTGCCCGCTGATTTCCCTGTTGAAAATCTGAAAGGAGCGACTTTGCCTATCTTCCCGTTGGAAAACACCTGCGGAGACCGAGTCATGCTCTGTGGAGATGCAGCAGGTTTTATCAATCCGATCACTGGTGAAGGGATTTACTATGCAATGGTCTCTGGGAAAATCGCTGCAGATGTCATCGCTGAAGGGCTGAAGTCCAATGATCTGAGTTCTCGGTTTTTATCCAGATATCAGACCTTATGGAATTATGATTTTGGCAAGGATCTGAAGGCATTAGGCCGGTTCAACAACCAATGGGGCAAGGACTCAGAGAGAATCATACGTTTGATGACGCGGGATAAAAAATTCGCAAAACTGATCATTGGAGTAAGTGGTGGGCAAATCAGTTTCCGAAAATACCGTACCCCGTTGATCCTCCGATATGTCTTTCTGTCTTTTAAAAACCTCTTCAGGAAAAAAGAAGAATAAGACGGAGAAATCCGTTATTTATTCCGAAGTTCTCGTCTGAGTATTTTCCCTGAGATCGTCTTCGGGAGCTCTTCCATATATTCGATGATGCGGGGATATTTATAGGGCGCTGTGACTTTTTTTACATGCTCCTGAAGCTCCTTTGTCAGCGTCTCGGATGGTTTGTATCCTTTTGCAAGGACGACATAGGCTTTGACGACGATCCCTCTGATCCCTTCAGGGTCTGGAGCACCGACGACTGCGCATTCTGCGACCGCGTCATGTTCGATGAGTGCTGATTCGACCTCGAAAGGCCCTATCCGGTATCCTGAGGATTTAATGATATCATCATCACGACCGACGAACCAGAAATACCCATCCTGGTCCTTGTACCCTTGATCACCTGTATAATAATAATTGTCTTTGAATGACCGCTTCATAATCTCTGGGTCTTTCCAGTATTCCTTAAAGAGCCCTGGGGGTCGTACATCCCCGATGTACAATGCGATATTACCAGCCTCGTTTGTCTTGAGTTCTTTTCCTTCATCATCCACGATACGCACATCATGACCCGGTGTTGGTTTGCCCACCGAGCCATATTTAATCGGCATAAACGGGAAGTTCGATAACACACAGACCGTCTCGGTCTGCCCGAAGAAATCATAGATCTCAAGGCCATAGGCGTCCTTCCAGACTCTGATGACCTCAGGGTTCAATGGTTCCCCTGCACTCATACAATGGCGGAGTTTGAGTTTGTATAATGAGAGATCCATCTGTATCAGCATCCGGTAGACAGTTGGTGGTGCACAGAAGGTCGTCACCCCATATTTTTCCATGGCACGAAGCAGTCCATCGGCATCGAAACGACCAGGTGTTTCCCATTGGATGATTGCGGCACCCACGATCATCTGACCAAAGAGTTTTCCCCAGGCTGCTTTTGCCCATCCGGTCTCAGAGACCGTCCAGTGAAGGTCACATTTTGTTAGTGCCTGGGCGAATTTTGCGGTGACCTCATGGCCTAATGCATAACTATGGGTATGGAGAACCATTTTGGGATGTCCCGTGGTTCCTGATGTAAAATAAATAAGAAGAGGGTCATCCGCACGGGTTTTACCTATTTCCTTTTGAGAAAGGTCTCTTGAGGAATCCTTCATTTCCTCTGTGTAGTTGAGCCATCCGTCGCGTTTTCCATCCACCAGCATGATATGCTTTAAGGTCTTGCAGTTCTTTTTCACCGCTTCAACACGGTCTGCGTGATCAAGGTCAGTTACCACCATGCATGCTTCTGATCGGTTCACTCGATATTCGATATCTTTGGAGGTGAGCAGGACGGTCCCTGGCATGGGAACAACACCAAGCTTGAACATCCCGATGAGGGCGATGTACCATTCTGGGATGCTTTGCAGGATAACTAATACACGATCTCCTTTTTTCACCCCGAGTTTTCGTAGAACATTTGCGAACTGGTTTGATTGCACCTTGAGGTCATAAAACGTGTGATATCGTGGTTTTTCTCCAGTCCGGTCAATGGATATCAACGCTAGTTTTGTGCGATCCTCTGCCCATTGGTCAACGACGTCAAATCCGAAGTTATAATGGGTTGGTACCTTCCAAGTAAATGTCTTATAGAGCTCCTCGTATCTGTCTTTTTTAAAAACTGTTTCACATTTCGTCTCTTTTGGTTTCATTTTTTTTTCAACCCCCATTTGATACGTTTAGAGTCCAAGGCGTTTAGCGATAACCATCCGTTGAACCTCTGAGGTTCCCTCACCGATCTGAGTGAGTTTGATATCCCTGTAGAACCGTTCTAACGGTAAGTCCCGCATGTACCCATGACCACCATGAATCTGAATCGCGTCGCGGGTTGCTTTCATCGCGATTTCTGAGGCGAAGAGTTTCGCCATGGATGCTTCTATGTTAAAAGGTAATCCTTTTTCTTCAAGATATGCTGCTCGCATGACAAGTAATCGTGCTGCATCAACGGAGGTCGCCATATCTGCAATCATCCATTGGATCGCCTGATTTTTACCAATGGGTTTGCCAAACTGTTCGCGCTGTTTTGCATACGTAAGACTTTCATCAAGGGCAGCTTGGGCGATTCCAACCGCCATGGCACCAATCGCGGTTCTCCCACGATCAAGGATCGTCATCGCACCGACAAACCCGAGGTTCTTTTCTCCTAGCAAGTGGTCTTTTGGGATCCGGCAATCCTCAAGGATCATTTCCGCGGTCCGACTGCCTCGCAATCCGAGTTTATCCTCAAGGACACCAACGGTAAAACCTGGTGTGTCTTTTTCGACGATGAACGCGCTGATTCCTTTTGCCCCGAGTGTTTTGTCTGTTTTTGCCATGACTGTTGTAACAAGAGCGATATCCCCGCTGGTGATGAATTGTTTTGTCCCATTTAACACCCATTCTTCTCCTTCAAGAACCGCTGTTGTTTGTAACGAGGCAGCATCAGAGCCTGCGTTTGGTTCGGTCAGCGCCCAGGCTGCTATCGCGTCTCCATGGAGGAGTTGAGGGAGGTATTTTTTCCGTTGCTCCTCGGTTCCTTTTTCATAGATATGACCGACGCCTAGGGAGTTATGCGCCTCGACAGTGAGGCCTGTTGATCCGCAGACCCGGGAGATTTCTTCCAAGGCGATCATATAACATATTTTATCGATGCCTGCACCACCGTATTTCTTTGGTACAGTCATACTCATCAGACCGAGTTTTCCCATTTTTTTGTATAATTCCCATGGGAAATATTCTTCTTTGTCGATTTTTGGGGCAAGTGGTTTAATTTCTTTTTCAGCAAATTCTCTGACGGTTTTTTTGAATAATTTTTGCTGTTCGGTCAGTTGGAAATCCATAGTTATCCTCATACCAGGATAGGTCACAAGTCTTTAAATTTACGCTTCATTGGAGTCGAAGATTTTTTGTAGGGATACTCGATGTGGATACTGGGTGGTTTTACAGCGTTTATCTTATCGATTGAAGTGGATGTGACGGGGAATGGTACTTATGACCTGTGATCAAAAGATTCAGAAGGGTACTGGGAAGCTTATCGGGTGGCATGATCCTGATGAGAACCGGCAGTGGGTTGTTCAGAATAAACCGCGGGGTCTGGTGGATAAACGGATGTCTGCGCAGGAGGCTGTATCACGTTTTATCCCTGATGGTTCGTTGCTTGCCATGGGTGGGTTTGGGCATGTGCGGGTCTCTATGGCGGTTGTCTATGAGATCATCAGGCAACGAAAAAAGCATTTACTATTGACAGGGAAGACTGCGGTGCATGACCTTGATTTGTTGGTCGGCTCAGGCTGTGTTGATCAGGTTGAGGTTGCGTACTCGTTTGGTCATGAGCTACGGGGGTTGTCTCCTGCGTCTCGGCGTGCGGTCGAGACTGGAAAATGCAAAGTGACTGGTGAGATCAGTAATGCTGGGTTTCAATGGCGTTTTCTTGCTGCGATGATGGGTCTGCCGTTTATTCCGACGCGGGTGATGCTGGGGACTGATACGTTTGCACATAGCTCTGCGCAGACCATGATTGATCCTTTCAGTGGGAAACAGCTCTGTCTGGTTCCCGCGTGTTACCCGGATGTCGCGGTAGTTCATGTGCCTCGATGTGATAAGTATGGAAACGCGCAGATCGATGGGATCATTGTTGAGGATTTCGAGCTGTCTCGGGCGGCACGTCATCTGATCGTAACCACGGAGAAGATCGTTGAAAGCTCAAAGATACGCAAAGAGCCTTGGAAAACTGTGATTCCTTTTTATTTGGTCAGCGCGGTAGTCGAGACACCGTTTGGGTCGCATCCGTGTCAGATGCCGTATCAATATTTCTTTGATGAGGATCATATCGGTGAATGGCTTTCGGAGTCTACAACTGAGGCGGGTGTCCAGCGGTATCTTGAGAAATATGTGTATGGGCTGAAGGATTTTTCAGAGTATTTGGAGTGTGTCGGTGGGACGAAGAAGATGCAGCAACTTGCTCGGATTGAGCGGTTTGAGGAGCCGATGACCGCCCCTTGGT
Source organism: Thermoplasmatota archaeon (assembly GCA_035562195.1). Classification (GTDB taxonomy): domain Archaea; phylum Thermoplasmatota; class E2; order DHVEG-1; family DHVEG-1; genus SM1-50. The sequence goes on along the minus strand of DATMWV010000124.1, from coordinate 3,640 downwards.
TAAAAGGGAAAACTGAAAAAACCGCAGGGAAAGAGTTGTATTCGTCCACTGAGCTGCTTGCCTGTGTCGCATCACGAATGCTTCAGGATAACAAGTCTGTGTTTGTTGGGACTGGTCTTCCGATGATCGCGGCGATGCTTGCGCAGCGGACCCATGCGCCGAACCTGTTGTTGTTTTTTGAAGCAGGAGGGATCGGCCCGGAGATGCCGGTGCTTCCTATTTCTGTTGGTGATTCACGGACGTTTTATTCCGCGGTTGCTGCCTCCAGTATGCATGATTCCATGTCCATGGCACAGGCAGGGTATATTGATTATGGGTTCCTTGGTGGTGCGCAGATCGATCGGTTTGGGAATCTGAATACGACTGTGATCGGGTCGTATGAGCATCCGAAGGTGCGACTCCCTGGGAGTGGTGGGGCGAACGATGTTGGGACCTTGTGTCATCAGACGATTATTCTGATGCGGCAGGATAAACATCGGTTCCTTGAGAAACTTGATTTCTTAACCACGCCGGGGTATCTATCTGGTTTTGATTCTCGGGAAAAAACCGGGTTGCCAAAAGGGAGCGGGCCGTATCGGGTGATCACTCAACTAGGGGTGTATGGTTTTAATCCTGAATCCAAACAGATGATGCTCCTGTCGCTGCATCCAGGGGTGACGGTGGAGCAGATTACTGAGAACTCAGGGTTTACGATTCGTATTCCTGAGCATGTTTCAGTGACAACACCACCGTCTCAGAAGGAACTGTCTCTTCTGAAGAAGATCGATCCTGCGGGTATGGTGATCGGAAAATAGTATCGTTTTAGAATGAACGGCTGTCTTTTCAAGAGTCTAATAATGTTATTATAGGAGAAGATACTTATAAAAACAGAGATAAAGGGGAACCCTGTGCAACGATATCATCTTATGCGGAAAGATTTGGCGATTAGTATCATTTTCTTGTTGCTCATACCTTGTGTTTTTCCGTCATATGGTCAGAGCGTAGGTGAAAAAATCATCCAGTCTGTTTCAGAAGGGAATATCTTTTATGTTGGTGGGACTGGGGGTGGGAATTACACGAAGATCCAGGACGCCATCAATGATTCAAGTGTTGGTGATACCATCTATGTGTACAATGATTCCTCCCCGTATTATGAGCATCTGATGGTAGAGAAATCTCTTTCTCTGATTGGTGAAGATACGTTCAGTACTGAGATTAATGGTTCCTTGCTTGAAAACTCTCTTGATACGATACTCATCACCGGGGACTATGTCGAAATGAGAAATTTTCGTATTTCAAATAATCGTGGGTACTACTATCAAGCAGCTGTTAGCGTCAGAGGGGATTATTTGACGCTTTCCGAGTGCATTATCCAGGATAATCAGTGGGTCGGTATTTCTCTGGTTGGAGCATCTTTTTGTCAGATCCTGAATTGTGAATTGTATGGGAATCTCATGGCCATCAACTTCGTCAACTCAAAGGGTAATACGATTCAGGATTGTGTCTGTCAGGGGAACTCTGATGCGATTACACTCTATGAAGCCTCAGATAACAATGAACTGATTAATTGTTCATGCATACGAAACGGTTTCAGCAGCATTCATATTCAGCAGTCGTCTGGTAACCAGATCATGGGGTGTGTCTGTCAAGATGGGTATGATGGTATTAGCCTAGCCTATGCGCCGAATACGAAAATGCGGAATAACACCTTAGTGAATAATTACGCGAACTTTGGGGTAGGCTCCTCTTCTGTGTCAGATTTTTATTGTGATATCGACACCTCGAATACCATCAATGGAAAACCAATGTACTATCTGATCGGTCAAGATGACCTTCTCATCAACGATGCCATGGAGATAGGGTTCCTTGGGTTGATTGAGTGTGAGAACATCTCTGTTCAGAACCGTGATTTTCGTAATAATTTTGAGGGTATGGTGCTTGCAGGGACCTCGTCTTCTGTGATTGAAAACTGTAGTTTTATGAACAACGAAGGCCATGGGATGTTCCTCATTTCGTCTCTTGGTAATCTGGTGAGAAACTGCACCTTTACCGATGGTTTCTTTGATGGTATCTTTCTGTATGATTCATCAAATAACACAGTGGAATCTTGTTCGATATCTGGTTCAGCTGCCGGGGTTCGTCTTGAATATAGTACTCAAAATACGCTTCTGCGGGAGACCATCGATGACTGTGTGGTTGGTATCTTCTTTGGCGCGTCTTATCAAAATAACTTGAGGGCAAATGAGATGTTTCATTGTGGCTTGCAAGTGACCGGGGCCAGTCCTGATGAATACATAAATGATGTGGATACGACCAATCTAGTCAATAGCGATCCGGTGTATTATTATGTTGATGAACATAATCAGACCATTCCACCGGATGCTGGTCAAGTCATCCTTGTTTCAAGCTCTCATTGCACTCTCACAGCTTTGAATCTGAGTGATGTGAGCATCGGGATAGAACTGGCGTATTCCTCGTTGAACACGATCGAAAACAATATCTTGACCGGGAACCGTGTCGCTGCGATCGATTTCGATGGTGCGAGTAATAATATGAACGTGATTGAAAACAACATCATCCATGGGAATAACTACGGGATTGATATCGATGCGTCAGTGAGCAACTCCATCAGAGACAATGTCCTGACTGATAACGGATTGGCTCTCTCTCTGAATTCTGCATTGGAAACCATCCTTGTGGGAAATACTCTTCAAAACCACTCTGTTGGGATCTATTTTGATCATTCGTCGAATAATCAGCTTGTAGATAATATCATTCAAAATGCGAATGGCGCAGGCCTCTATTTCGTTTCATCCAATGGAAACGATCTTGAGGCAAACCATCTGATGAACTGCAGCCTCATGGTGTATGGTATGAGTCTTGTTGAATATGTTAATAGTGTTGATACCAGCAATACTGTCAATGGAAAACCCATCTATTATCTCCTCAATCAGATTGGTATTACTGTACCACAAGACGCTGGAGAAGTCATCCTTGTTAACACAAGTCGTTGTACCGTGGAAAATTTATATCTGAATACAGGGACTGTTGGGATAACCCTGGCGTACTCCTCCAATACCCTCATCCAAGATAATCTCATAGAAGATCAAAGCATGACCGGTATTGATTTGAGTTCCGGCTCTAATGAGAACAATACCATACAAGGGAACATCATCCAGCGGAATAGTCTTGGGATTGACATTGAAAATAGTAACAAAAACAGCTTGAGATATAATATTATCAACTCGAACAGCATCGGTCTTCTCTTATACAATACAATCCAGACGAGTATCCGGAGGAATACCATCGTACAGAATTCTCAGGGTGTCTACGCGGTACAGTCGACGGATAGTATCATTCGCTGGAACAACATCTTCCTCAATAGCCAATATGGGCTTTCAGTGGATGGCTGTACTGTTTCTGCTCAACGGAACTGGTGGGGTTCTGTGAAAGGTCCAGTGGTGGATCAGGGTGGAAGCGATGATCATCTCAGAACCGTACGCAATGGGCAGATCGATTTTGTTCCATGGCATCGTCTTCCCGTCCTTTTTTCCGGCATCCTCCGATTTCTTCTGACAATTAATCAAGAGAAAAATAGTATCAATAAACAATTCATAACACCAGAGCGAACCTCCGATGATCAGTCTCAAAGCTCCTCTGT
>DATMWV010000123.1:0-13966 GCA_035562195.1 Thermoplasmatota archaeon | reverse complement strand
TGATACCATTTCCCAAAAATGAGGTAAAACATCCTATTATCTCCAAAATTTTATATACAGTTTTCTGTTTCTCCCTATTGGGATGCCGGATAATGATAACGTAGGAGCGGATGTGCTCTCTAGTGGAAAGGGATGAGTGTGTATCTTAAACAAGTTGAAATGGAAAATTTTAAGTCCTTTGGACATAAATTAACTGTACCGTTTTACCCGGGATTTACTGCGATTACAGGACCTAATGGTTCGGGGAAAAGCAACATCGTTGATGCGATTCTCTTCGTCCTTGGCCCAAAAAGTTCAAAAGTCATGCGCGCTGGCCGACTCACCGACCTTATCTTCAACGGAGGGAAGAATCGGAAGAACCCCTCAAAATATTGCAAGGTCTCCTTAGTCTTTGATAATTCACAGCGGAAGATGCCGATCACTGCTGACGAAGTCGTTCTCACCAGAATGATCAAACGAGCTCCCTTGAAAGACAACCCAGATAATTATTACAGTTACTTCTACATCAACGATCGTGCAGCATCCTATTCTGAATTTATTGACCTTCTCACTCATGCACGTATCTCTGGGGAAGGCTATAACATCATCAAACAGGGCGACGTCACCAGCCTTGTTGAAATGGGGTCTGTCGATCGAAGGAAAATCATCGATGGTATCGCAGGGATCAGCACCTTTGATGAAGATATCGAAAAAGCGGAAAAAGAACGAGGGGACGTCGATAAGAACCTGGAGCGCATCGATATTATATTAAATGAAATCACGAGTCAAATCCGTCAGTTAAAGAAAGACCGAGATGCAGCGTATCAATACAAGGAGCTGAAGGATAAGCTGTATGAAACAAAAGCGATGATTGCGTATAAGAAAAAACAAGAAATCGAATCACAAATCCTTGAAGTAAACAAACAGATTGAGTCATATGAAACGGAGCAGAAGAAATTCGCAGAACAAAAAGAAACATTAAAAACACAGTACACGGAGCTGCAACAGAAACTTGATGAAATCGAAAAGAAAATCGGTGCTGCTGGTGGAGATGAGGCTGCTGGGCTTAAGGAAAAGATCGACACGTTACGCTCCGAGACAATCAAAATTGACGAGCGTATCAACTATTCAAACGATGAAGTCACAGAGAAGAAAAAAGAAAAAGAAGAACTGGGAACATCACTTGATGAAATCACCAAAGAACTTGATGAATACACCACACAAAAAGAGGAGCTTACCACAAAAATCACAGACATCGAGACAACACTGAAAACAAAAGAGGATGAACTAGGAAAATTACACGATGAAATCGCACAATCCGATGACACTTCAATGGATATCACACGAGAACTTGTCAAGATGCGCGAGGAATACAACAATACGCAAAACGAGAAACATGACTATGAACTCACACGAGATCGGCTAAAAGAAAAACAGGATGCATTTGAGTTACAAATCGCTGAACTGCAAGAGACAAAATCCACCTATGAATTTGAGCTGAAGGATATCGACTGGCAGGTTGGTGAACTGCAGAAAGGAAAACAAGAGAGCAGCAAAAAAGTAAAAGACTCAGAAAAACAATTATTTGAGAAGAAAAAACAGGAATCGGAGATAACAGAGCAGCTTGCTGACCTTGAAAAAGCGATTCTCAAGTTACAGCGGGAACAATCGAAGCTGCAGGCGGAACGTGACGCGGCACAATCCGTCGGAGCGAAATATAATTCTGCGGTTGAATCCATTCTTGCTGCACGCAATTCTGGGGAACTCAAAGGTGTTCGTGGGACGATTGCTGAGCTTGCGCAGGTTGATGAGAAATATAAATTACCATTGGAGATTGCTGCTGGTCCACGGATGCAGGCAGTTGTCGTCGAAAACGATGCTGCAGCAGCCGAGGCAATCGGATACTTACAAAAAAAGAAGCTTGGACGGGCAACGTTTTTGCCGATAAACAAGATGATCGTTGGGAAACCTCGTGCGCAGTCCCTCATGACAGTACGAGATGAAAGCTCCCTTGGATTTGCCATTGACCTGGTGAACTTCAATCAGGACTACCGGGGTGCGTTTTGGTACGTGTTTGGCGACACCGTGATTGTCAACACATTGTCTGATGCACGCCGGTTAATGGGTGGCGTCCGACTCGTAGACATGAAAGGAAATCTGATCGAAGCGAGCGGTGCGATGATCGGTGGCAGTGCACCAAGCGAACGTCTATCCTTTGGCAGCGCAGATCAGCAAACCCTTGATGAGATTACCCGGAAGTTAAATGCAACGATCCAACATCAAGACGAGTTGTCAGAGGAGCTTGCGCAGTTGAAAAAAGACATCGGAGCACTTGAGAATGACTTCCGGACCCTCAAAGGCGAAACCGATGCAGGAACACAAACAAAAGACCTTGAAATCCGAAAGAAAGAATTCCACGGGAAACTTGACATCCTTACAAAGGACCTTGAAGGAAAACTCAAAGAAAAACAGGTGATTGAAGCAGAATCAGGAGCGATTCTTGTATCACTGACTGAATGTGAAAAACGCTTGAGAGATTTAGATATCTTAAAGGAAGAAAAAGGCAAACACCTGCTTAAAAGCACGAAAAAAGAGGTTGCCCAAGCAGTTCGCAGTCTTGAAAAAACAGTCTCAGAGCTCCAAGAAAATAAGTTAAAACTCCACAGCGAACAGGAAACCATCCAGAAGAAGATTGAGCTGTTACATGACCGAAAAACCGAGCTTACCGAGAAAATCAGTTCGATTGATACCGATGTCGAGACCTTGAAAAAAACAGTTCAAGAACTCAAAGAGACCAGGGGGAAAGGTCAAAACGAGCTGAAAGCACTCATGACTGTCGAGGAGACCATGAGTGGAAAAACCAAGGTGCTGGCAGTCGAGCGCGATACGCTGTATAAGAAAACCGTTGGGATTGAAAACGAGCTTGAATCAATTGGTACAAAGACAGAATCCTATCTTGATTTGATTGCGCGAGCGAAATACCGCTTGCCAACTCTTGATGACTCCCTGAAGGAATTTGACCAGGAGATCGCATTGTATCATGTGGAGATGAAATACACAAAACTCCCAACAATCGAATCTATGAAAGAAACAATTCTTTCTATCGAACAGACCATGCAAGGACTCGAGCCAGTCAACATGCGTGCACTTGAGGAGTACGAGCATCAGATGGAGCGGAAAAAGAAATTTGACGAGGATATCGATCATCTCAATATTCAGAAGAAGAACCTTGTAAAACTCGTCGGTGAAATCACAAGTAAGAAAAAAGAACGGTTTTTCGAGGTGTACGACGAGATTAATAAAAACTTCAAAGATATCTATGGACAGTTATCAGAGGGTGGAGAAGCAGAACTATTACTAGAAAACGAGGAGAACGTCTTCGAAGGAGGTCTAACCATCAAAGCACGGCCTCATGGGAAGAAAGTCTTGCGTCTCGCCGCGCTCTCCGGTGGTGAAAAAAGCATCGCATCCCTGGGATTCATCTTCTCGATTCAACAGTACGACCCAAGCCCGTTCTATGTGCTTGATGAGATAGACATGTTCCTGGATGGTGTGAACGCAGAGATCGTCTCTCGTATGATTAAGAATCGAGCTGAACATTCCCAGTTCATTAGTGTCTCTCTTAGGAAGATAGCTCTCAAGGAAGCAAACTACCTCTATGGGGTGACAATGCATGATTCCGGTATCTCTGAGATGATTGGAAACATCGACCCTGATTCTGTCGGACCTAAAGGAGAAATCAAAACAAGCGTACAGGAGGTGCTCCCCCATGGAGCTGGATAATGACGTCATCAACCATTTGTTATTCCACAAGGCTTTGATCGATGAAAACAATGATATGACTCGGATTAACCAGTATCTTGAGATGGCGAAAGCAGCAGTAACTGGTGAATCACGGTCCATTGAGGACCCGTTTGACCGATCGGTGTACCTCGCGTTTGATTTGGTGCTGAACCAGCATATGAATCCCTGGGATATCGATCTTGTTGGTTTCTCAACTATGTATCTGAAACGAGCGAAGAAAGAGAAAATCGATCTGCTGACCGCAGGTAAGATTATCTACATGGCCTGGAAGGTCCTGCGGATGCAAAGCGATCATCTTGTTGTGAACATGGAGACAAAAGAAGAGGAAATTGAACAAGGGTTCGGCTGGGAGGATATCCCGACTTCGTCTTGGCTTGCTAATGATGATGAGTACTCCTATACGAATCTTCTCATGAAAATGCCCCAGTCCCCTCTTGAGGAGCCGTTGCGTCGTGATTCAACCAGGAAAGTCAGCCTTATTGAACTGCTGAGTGCGTTTGACGAGGCGCGGAAAGAATCAGAACAATACCAATTGCTAGATCATTTACGACAAGAAGAACGAATCCTGCTTGAACAAAAAGCACGCAAAGCAATGAAAGGCTCAGCCCATGAGGATCATTTAGAGGAGGATGTCGCTGTCGTCTGGGACCGGATCTGTCAATTCCCTAAAAAAACCATGAACTTCAATGAGCTTTGCGAGGTTCAGAGCGCCGAGGATCGGATTAAGACTTTTATTTCGATTTTATTCCTTGCGTATGAAAAAAAGATTATTGTTCATCAGCAGAAATTCCCGTATGGAGAAATTTTTATTAAAACAATAGGGTATACCTAGGTGGAGAACAAGTATGAGTGTTAAAGAGGATCGTGTAGTGGAATCATTGTTATTTTCTGCAGGAAAACCGCTGAGTGTCGAGGAGATTCAGGAGACAACCGGATTGCCTCCAAAACATGTTACAGACGCTATCGATCATCTCATGCAATCCTATAACATCGAGCGGAAAGACGATACATCTCTTGAGATTGTGAAGGCGGGTAGCAAGTTCATCATGCAGGTGAAAAAAACCTTTACCGATAAATCGATGATGGTGGCAAAACCAGAGATTCGGACTGATCTGCTCAAGACCCTGGCGTTGATTGCGTTTCATCAGCCCGTGAAACAGTCAAATCTGCGCCATATGATCGGGGAGCGTATCTATGGTGACGTGGACCAGCTGATGAATATGCATTTGGTTCATTCGGAGCCACATGGTGCCACAGAGGTGCTGACGACGACGCGGTTGTTCCCAGAGTATTTTGGTATTGATTCGACAAAACCTGAGGAGATCCGAGAGTTTTTAGCGAAAAAGGTCATTGGGCATGTGGTGAAGGAAAAACAACATGAACCTATGGATACGGAAGAAGAATCAGCTGATAAAGAAAGTACAGATGAGAAACTTCCTCAGACACAAATGAAAGCAGAGTAATAGAATTAATTTTTTCCAAGCTGCTCTGCATCAAAAATCACTAGATTCTTTTAAGGGGTATGTTTTTAAGACATAATTCGATATGATATCACTGCCTGAGGAGAAACGTATGGTGAACTGTCCGAAATGCGGGAACGATACCAGTGATGATGCAGCATTTTGTACGAACTGTGGTGTGTCTTTACGTTCTGATGCTGGCTCTACCATTGAACAACATGCGCAGCGATTTGCACAGAACATGGAACAGATGGGTAAAAAAGTCGGAGATCAGATGGCACAAGCTGCAAAACAGTTCCATGAAAGCACACAAAAGGAATCACGACATTTTGAACAGCGAATGGATCGGATAGGCAAACGTGTGGAGAATTGGTATGAACGTAGTTTTGGTCCATTTGGACCGTTGCTTGAAAGCTTCATTTTTCTAATTGTGTTTCGTCTCGTTATCATGGTCATGGAACTTCCAAATGAAGAAACCCCAGAAGTACGCACTGTAGCCGCTATCCTGCTTGTTTATATTTTACCGCTCTTTGCGTTAAGCTTGCTTTCGAATTACACACAATATCTTTCAAAAAAATTCTTTCAAATCAAGGTGTTCTCACCTCTCGTCTATGCAATATTTTTTATTCTTTTCTGTTGGATTATTTCAAAAATGCTTTACGATGCCAGTAATCGTTTTACAAACCCTGATTTTCAGACTGCTGCAGTGTCTCTTGAGAATAGTCTGCCGACCATATTTGTATTTGTCCTTCTTATTGGATATGTGATTTTGGTAGTGAATCTACCAAGAGATCAAGGGAAGAAACCATAAAAAAGATATAAATAGAATGAATGATTATCGGATGATTGGTTGGAGGCCAAGGTATGGTATATTGTGCGAAATGTGGAACAAAAAATGAAGATGATGCAACTTTTTGTAAAAGCTGTGGTGCGTCGCTGACAGGTTCAAGAACAGAACATGATCGACAAAGGGATCAGCGATGTGAAGAGGAATGTTCTGGTGGAAAAGGCGGCCGCGGATGGGCAATGTTCTGGGGTGTCATTATTGTCCTTATTGGTCTCGTGATTCTGTTTGAAGTAGTCATTAAAGACATGGCGAAACAATATACATGGCTCTCATGGGCTAATACGGTTCAATGGAACTGGATTTTTGCATTTGTCATAGCAATTTTCATCATCATCTTTGGTCTGCGTGTTCTCTCGAAACGTTAAACCGAGACTGTGAACATTTTGCAGGATTCAACACAATTCCTGCAGAGGGATCTATGATGCGATTTCGAGAGTTGTATCCTGGTGTCAAGCCAAAGGAAACACAGCAGTATTGAAAAAAGACCATAGATTACTTCTCCGGTGATTTCTCCAACTGCGATCGTGATAATAAAAAAACCAACAGGCATGAGACTGTTGATAAAAACATGGACGATCGCTTTTTTACTCCGGTACAGGATTTCGATGTACACAACAGGAATAATGGATAATCCAAGAACAAACAAGATCAGAGACATCATTCTTGTGAGTTGGAAATCAGCTAGTATATAGAGAAGCATTAAGACGATTGACACGCATAATCCAATGAAGAGGCCAAGGCATCCTGCACACCAGGCTCTCTCATTCCATTGAATTGTATGGTTCTGATATGTGAGACAGTCTGGGTGGTGACCTCGAAAGGATCGTTCTTTCGAAGATTGCGTATTTTTTTCTTCATTTTTAACCTTGATTAAATATCGTCGTATCCAATTTGGATGGATAGTAAGAGAAATTCCGATAATGCAACATAGGATGAATACAGTAGCGATCCATACTTTATCTAAAAACGAGAGAGAAAAGGTTTGAGGAGGAACCATTACAACTAAAAGAGTCAATAGTACCGCTGCAATAAAAGACAATGCGAGATACATGGAAAGCGTGCTGGTGTGATTCAAATTAATCTCCTGAATTTCTCAAGGACGAACTGTCCAGCCATATGCTGGTACATTGTTCGTTTCAGCTTGTTTTTGGCTAGCACTCCTAGGATATTCTTTGTTAATGATCCATAAAACGTGCGATAACAACGCCAGAGCTCCTCCTGGACTTCCTTTCTTGTTAATGTTTCTGTCGGCATGATCGCATGTGCCATATCATAATTAGTATAATTTGTATCCTCAATCCATCCGTTTTTCTTCGCAGTCTCATAATAGACGGTCCCCGGGAATGGAGTAAGCGCTGTATAAATCGCAATATCCGGAGTAAGATCGAGAGAGTAACGTCGGAGTTGTTCGATAGACTCATGGGTGTCTTTTCTTGCTCCAATCACAAACATCGCCTGAGAGAAAACATCATTTTGCTTCAGTATTTTCATGGCTTGATACGCATCTTGTGTTTTGATTCCTTTCTTATATTCCTGTAACATCTCCTCTGAATTCGTTTCCACACCACATAAAATCCAATAGGTGCCCACCTCGCGGAGGTTTCCAATCAGATCAGGATGTTGTGCGATATCATCGATTCTGGCTTGGAAGAAGAGCATGACGTCATCTTTGCATTGTTTCTTTCGGAGCTCTTCATACAGCTGCTTCCCTCGGTGACTCAGTCTCATATGATCATCTGCGAGCCAGAGGAATACACCCCCGTAGGTGTTATGGAGAAATTCAATTTCATCAGCAATCCTTCTCGCTGACTTCGTTCTCCATCTGCATCCCCAATGTTTCCATTGGGTACAAAAGGAACAGTGGTGTTCGCATCCTCGTGCGCCTTCTAAAATCATGTATCTTGTGTTCCTCCCTGCCATCATCGTGAAATGATATCGTTTCAGGTTCTTTTCTACGAGATGATATGCTGGATAGGGAAGCGTATCAAGGTTTTCAATTAACGGGCGTATCGGATTATGAACAATGGTCGTATTTTTTCGATACGAAATCCCTTGTACGTTACTTATTTTTCCTTTTTTTTGTAATGTTTTAATAAGATCAACGACTGTTTGTTCACCTTCACCTCTCACGATGTAGTCGATCTCCGGATAGTTTCGGAGTGATTCTTCCGGGGTAAATGAAAAATGAATACCTCCGACGATTGTTACGATATCTTCGTTGACAGTTTTTGCTATCTCGCAGGTTCTTGCACAGGTGTACGCGTTTGTGGTAAAACCTGAGGTAAGAACAATGGATGGCTTTGTCGATTCAATGTATTTCTCAAGGCCTTTCCAGTCGAGTCGATCTGCTTGGCAGTCTACGATATCAATGTCCGTTTCTGGGAGTTCTTGTTCCACATAGGCTGCCAGTATTAATAACGAGGATGGCGGGGGTAGGTACTCACCCATCACAAACCAGAAGTTCCGTGGTGGTTCAACAAATAAGAGTGTAGATTTCATCTGTTTCGATTAGGAAATATGCACTATATACAAATAAATTATTCTCTAGATTGTACTCTTTTGGATATTATAGAAAAAAAGGGAGAGGAGGATTTAAAAGAACTTCCACACCTCGATTTCCTTAGAACCCATGTTTCCTTCCTTATCATACGCTTTTACGGTAAGGGTTTGTCTGAAGAATGCTGGTTGATTCCACAACCAACTGTATGGAGCGGTCGTGTCGTTTCCAAGCAGCTGGAGGTTGACGTAGAATTCCACACGGTCAATCCCGGAGTCATCATCTGCTGCGTTCACGTCTACATCAATTTTCCCGATGATCAGGGTTCCACCTGAAAGCGGCATGATTTCTTTATTCATGAAATAGAGTGCATATATTGGTTTGGTGATCTCAAGAGTTGGTGGCGTGGTATCTGGAACAGGGCAGATAACGACAGCTTTCTCAACAACAGTATAGTTATACCCTGCGTCATAATCGGTAAGCCACCATTGCGTGTTGATATCAGGTTGTGGGGCATCGATAGAGACGTTGTAGATGTCATGGGAGACATAGGCTGCGTCATTGTGATCGTTTGGTGACGGATTGGTGATGTCAAGAATAGGATCACTGAACGCAATCATGGATTCCTCTGAGTTAACTCCTGCGCACGTCACAAAGTGTCCTGCTTTTCTTTCAGAATGTGGTGGAGGATTGTAGTATTCTGTTTTAAACGCCCAGTCTAGGGTGGAAAGCACGTTATCCTTCCATGCTAGACCTGGTGGGTAAGGATTACCGACATCGTAACTCCAATAGTAATGCGGGTCTTCGACAAGCTGACGGACATCAAAATAGTAGGTTGCACCAGGTGTTAGTGTAATGGAGGGGTTGAAGTCGAACCGAACCCACGTTTGAGCGGGGAGAAATCCTGGGTTGACCGTGGATTTTCCAAGAAGAGTCCCTGGACGGTTATCATAGACATTCACTTCGACATCCGTAGGGGGGAACGTGCTGACACTTTGAAGGAGGATTTCAATGGCATCAAGCCGTGTCACCGTTGGGACAAAAGCCTGGGAATCCCACAACGTGTTGATTTGTAAAACTTTAAGGACAGGGCCTAAAGGTTGCAATTGATCTATTATCAAAGGTCCGATGATATAGTCGTAATCTCCAAGTAAGAGAATCACATTTTGACTACGTTCAATTTCACTTTCGATGAAGCTAAAGGTTGGTCGGTCATAGGTTTGGACCGTGAATTTATCAGTCAGACCTGAGGTGGTTAACCAAGTAGTGATTGCAGTGTGCATATCATCGATATAGGTGGTCCCTTTCTCTGTGGTGTTCATCGCTCGTGCGAGCTCTTCGATGAGCATGGGGGCATTGGCTGTCGCATGGTCGTCACCAGCGCCATAATCTTCGACAAGGGTGAACTGATCCTCCCCGTCACCTGGGGTACCTGCAGGGTCTGCGAATTTTGAGTCGAACCACCAGAAACAATTCGCAACAGCAACTGGGCCACAGAACGCCCATTCTTCCACATCATCACCAACGACCGAGCTGTTCAGAGCACAATCGGGACCCGGAGCGATACAGTTTTCAGTCGGATTGTAGATATCATCTCCCGCGACCGTTGAATCAATCATGTTATTTGGTCCTGGTGCTATTTTTTTCCATAGGTCTTGTTGCTGACTAAAATCAGGAAGTCCCTGTGGTGCATAATTTTGATACGATGGTTTCCAGTACCATCCTCTGTTTTCTATCGTTTTATCGGTTTTCTTAACAGTGGATATGTTGAGTGCTTGTGTTGTAGAAATTAAAAGACAGAACAACACAATCATAGAAACAACTACTTTGCCATATTTTTTTGTTTTCATTTTTTCCCTCCAATCCTCTTTTCAATTCTTTTTATGCAACGGGTGACCCGAGAAGAAACTAGTTATAAGCTTATATTGCCTCCCGTTATACAGAGTCTTACTTAACTTAAATTCATCTACTATTATATAAACCTTATTCCATGAAAAAAATATCTTATTGTCCGCCATTAATTTTGTATCTCACCTTAAAACGATTGTAATGACTTGAATACTTATTGTTGTCAGGTGTCCTGGCATGATCCTATTACGTGGTTACATTATGGACCTTGTTTTGTTCGTCTACTTTGACATGTTCGTGATGCTAATTTCTTTTCTGAAATGTCAATCTCGATATGTTCCCCTGTGACCATGTAGTGGATTTTTTCTGCGATTTTACAGGCGTGATCCCCACAGCGTTCTAAATATCGGGAGACCATCATAAAATGTGCTCCTTGTGTAATGTTTTTGTTATCTTCGAGCATATAGGTTAAACATTCACGGAAAATAGAATAGCGAAGTTCATCAACAGTGCTTTCCTTTTCCTCTAGGTCCTGAATCGATGAGAGATCCTCAGTTGTAAAAGCAGTGAGAACGTTATCTATCATAGTACATACAATTTCAGCCATATGAGGAATACTTACGAGTTTTTTCATGCGAGGAACATCATGGAGTTCATCGGTCACTTTAGCAATGTCTTTACCGTACCGTCCAATTCTTGTAAGATATGTGTTTAATTTGAGACAACATGCAATCGACCGCATATCTTTTGCCATTGGCTGATACAGCGCGATTAAACGAACTGCTTTCGCTTCGACATCTCTGTCCATTTGTGCAATTGTACCTTTTTGTGATTGCACCCAGCACGCAAGGTCCACATCATCGTTTTTGAGAGAATCGACTGATTTTTGGAGCATCTCTTTTGAAAGTTTACCCATTTTTATTATATCGGTTTTTAATTCTTCTAATTCATCATGAAACTTTTGTGTCATAGTTTCTTTCACCTTATCCGAATCTTCCTGTGATATATTTTTCGGTCAATTCCTCATGAGGGTCCTCAAAGATTTGTTCGGTTTCTCCAAACTCGATCAACTTACCCAGATACATATAGGCGGTATAATCGCTTACCCGTGCAGCCTGCTGCATGTTGTGGGTAACGATGATGACCGTATATTTCTTTTTTAACTCCAACATCAAGTCCTCTATTTTTGCTGTTGCAATAGGATCAAGGGAAGAGCAGGGTTCGTCCATTAAAATAATCTCCGGTTCGATGGCAAGTGATCGTGCAATGCAGAGGCGTTGTTGTTGACCACCTGAAAGGCCCATAGCAGACTCATGGAGTCGATCGGAGACTTCATCCCATAATGCAGCAACCTTTATACTTTTTTCAACGATGATATCTAGTTCTTTTTTGTTGTTGTTTCCTTGAACGCGCGGTCCATAGGCAATATTCTCATAGATACTTTTTGGGAACGGGTTTGGTTTTTGGAACACCATACCGATTTTTTTCCGAATCTCAACTGCATCTGTATCGGAGTGGTAAATATCTTTTCCATCAAAGAGGATGCTGCCGGTTATCTTGCATTTATCAATCACGTCGTTCATACGGTTGAAACATCGAATTAAGGTTGATTTTCCACAACCTGACGGACCAATCAGGGCAGTTATCTTGTTCGCAAGAACGCTCATATTAATGTTGAACAGTGCTTGTTTTTCTCCATACCAAAGATTTAAATCAACTGTTTTAATGACTTCTTTTTCTGCCATGCGGCTTTCACCATTTCATTGTTTTTTGATAATGATTTCGTATGAGAATCGCGATAGAGTAAAAACCAATCACAAAAAGGAGAAGCACCAAGGCGGTTCCTCCTGCAGCACTCCGTGCAGCTGAGCCAGGTACGTTTGTTGCGATGATAAACAAATGATAGGGTAGAGCATTTACGGGTTCTAATAAAGATGAGGGGAAAAATGAGGAAAACGCAACTGCGGTAAACATAATTGGGGCTGTTTCCCCTGCTGCTCGTCCAATACCAAGAATAGCTCCAGTGATGATTCCTGGTGCTGCGGGTGGGAGTACTACGCGTTTAATGGTTTGCCATCGTGTCGCGCCAACTGCATAGCTTCCCTCACGGATCGCCTGGGGGACACTCCGTAATGCTTCTTCAGTGGTTCGTAGAATTGTTGGTATGATCATAAATGCGAGGGTTATTTGTCCAGCGATCAATGAGAAACCGAACTTGAGGTATAACACGAAGAAAGCGAACCCAAAAAGCCCAAACACAATTGAGGGGGTTCCATTCAGAAGGTCCGCCCCTGTTCGGATGATTTTTGTCATCAAGCTTTCTTTTGTGTATTCTGTCAGATATATAGATGCTCCTACACCAATCGGTAGTGCAATTGCGATGGCACCAGCGACGAGATATAATGTGCCGATAAGCGCTGTAGAGATGCCACCTGCTCTTCCGAGGTTTTTTGGTGCTTCAGTGAGGAATTCCCAGCTTAATGCACCGGTGCCATTGATGAAAATGTAGGATAAGATGATTCCAAGTAATATGATGATTATGATAATGGATCCCCCGAGGGTTGAAAAGGCTATTTTTTGGATAGTCTTTTGCGATATTCTTTTTTTTATAAACACGAGGAGACTCCCAATGATGACCAGAACAATAGTCACAAGTATACCTGTGATGAGATAAAGAAGCAGTAGCAGGAAAAGAAGTGCAAGAGATGTAAAGATTTTTTTTATTTTTATGATATGTGCAAATGAGAGTATTGGTTTTTTCTTTTTTGTTGTTGCACCATGTTTTTTTTGTAGTACCCCTAATAAATACACTGCGCTAATATTGATGATGAGTGTAATTACTAAAAGGAGAACTGCGACACCGAAAAGCGCGTGATAATGCGGTCCACCCACAGGTACTTCAGCAGTTTCAATCCCTAGGGTCGAAGTGAGGGTTCGTATAGGTGAAAACATGTTCCATAGCGGAGTCGGGATGATAGCTGCATTCCCGCAGACCATCAATATCGCCATGGTCTCTCCGACCGCTCGTCCTACGCCAAGGATGATTGCGGCGGTGATCCCGGAGAGAGCCGAAGGAACAACGACTTTACTTATTGTTTGCCACCGAGTTGCGCCCATCGCAAGAGATCCTTCTTTGTATTCACGAGGGACAGCTTTTAAAGCATCTTCAGCGACTGTGGTGATCGTTGGAATCGCCATGATGCCAAGGATGATTGAACCAGCAAGCCATGTTTCTCCAGTTGGTACACCAAAGAAATCCTTTATCCATGTTGTTAGTAAAATTAATCCGAAAAAACCATAGACGACAGAAGGGATTCCCGCAAGTAGCTCAATAGCTGGTTTAATAATTGATCGGACACGTGATGAGGCGATTTCAGAGACGAATAACGCTCCACCGATGCTGAGTGGTATTGCGAGAGCCATCGCGCCAAACGTCACAAGCAAGGTTCCAATAATTAATGGATAGGTGCCAAATTGTAATGATTCGGTTGGGTTCCATTTTGTTCCTGAAATAAAAGTCCATACATCGGT
>DATMWV010000122.1:0-2640 GCA_035562195.1 Thermoplasmatota archaeon | reverse complement strand
GCGATAGGGATACAACAGAAACCGTGGTCAGAGCTTACCGAGGAAGAAAAAAAGATACGGAAAAATGCACTTGGTATAGGAATTATTACGCTTATCATAGGGGTTATTGTTTTTCTCAGTCTCTTACTTAATTAACAATCGAGAACGCATCTTTTTGATCATCTTGCAAAGACCCTAAAACGTACAAGGCAATCTTATTTCGTTTGACAAGAACATCTATTATGGTCTTATCGTACTTTCCAGAGATTGTTGGTTGATAAACAAAAACAAGGGTTTAAAAAAGGATAAAAAATTACGAATCTGAATGCTATCGGGAAGAAGAGACCTATGAAAGAAATACCGGAAGAAGTACAAAAGACGTTGGAAAAATGCTATAACGACTTTCAAGCAACCACTGAAGAACCTAAGAGTGTCATCAGAGACAGCACTGGGCAGTTCATAGGAGTCGGAAAATTAAAATTCCCGACCTACCATCATGATAGCAACGCCGATGTCGTGACGACTCGGATTGTTTTTTTAACCGCTGGGTTCGATGTCAAGGAATCACGCATTGACCTTACCAAAGAGGTCTTTGAAAAATACAAGCAATGCTGCGAAGATGTTCTAAAACGATGGGATATCTAAATTGTCTGAACTGCTGCAGCGAGTGATAAGGTGTTTTTAATGTCACGGGGATTACAGCGGAATCAGCGGTCTTATCCGTGTTGATGATGGTGACAACCCCCTGGTATTGTGTGTTTTCTTCGTTTGGTACGACGACCTTGACCTGTACCGTCACAGAATCACCAGAAGGAAGATTCATGCCTGCGACTGGTGTGAATGTCCAGGTTCCCCAATCAGGATAAGAGAGGACTTCCCAGTTGAGCAGCGAACCAGGATCACCGCCATTGAACACGGTGAACGATCCTTGGATAGTGGCTCCAGGGGAGATATCGTCCCAAGAAAGCGAGCCATCGCATTGTAAATCAGCACCTCTGTAGGTCGTATGATCAAACTCAGGCAGAGAGTAATTTATCATTTTATTATAGTACAGGTAGTTCCCGATATCAGGGTCCCAGTTGGTCACTGCCATGTCCTGTGACGCAGAGTACCGATAGGTGACCTCAAGGGACTCTTGGGGATCGGTGTTGACCGTTATCCACCCTTCGTCCCTGCTATTGGTATATTCAGATGGTTCTAACAGAAGACCATCGCAGATGACGGTATTGATCCCCTGTATCTGCCGATGGGGGAGATAAAACAACCTGCGGTCTCCTGAAGGCGTGAATTGTTCGGTGAAGACCTGTTCGCAGAACGATGGTCCGATGTTTCCAAACACTATTTTTTCATTCACAGTCTCATAAGTAGAACTCCAGGATGGTGACGTGGGGAGACTTGTTCCTTGATTCAGGAACAGATTCGTGCTGAACCACCAGGCTCCGGTCGCAAGGTCAAGGAGGTCATCGCCATTGACGTCAGCAAGGGCGACTGCTGACCCATAGTCTCCAAAATAGCCCCAGGAATGTGTTGTTTCAAAAAAACCAGTGGAAAGACCCGTGTATTGTTTAAAGTATCCGTCTCCGCCGAGTTGTGTGTTGTCTGTTGCGAACAGATCACGGATTCCATCGCTGGTGACATCACCAGCAGTAAGCATGATGCCGAATTGATTGGCGCTGTCCGTGGAATACCAGCTTGCGGTGGTCTCTAATTCTCCATTGATGTTCCGGTAGATTTGCGTTTGTGTGCTATCTGCGATGCCTGCAAGATCAAGCCAGCCGTCATCATCAGCATCGACCCAGAGGACGTTCATATAGATATTGTCATCATCAGACTCCCAACTAGGTGATGATCCATAGGCGCCATCTATGTTTAGGTACACATAGGTATGATAATGGTAGGAGTTGTAGGACCATCCGGTTGCTATGGCAAGGTCTGGTCTGCCGTCGTTGTTCATATCTCCGAAATCCACTCCGAACGCGTTCCCGATGATGTTAGCAGTCCAGCTTGGTGCTGAAGAAAGAACCCCATTGTTGTTCATGTACACCCGGGCGATCGGTCCAAGTGAAGAGCCCGTCCCTAGGTAGGATACCGCGACATCAGGCCATCCGTCACCATCGATGTCTGCGACATCAAGATGACCATTGTAAGCGATGTCTGCTGACTCCCAGCTAGCCGTGGTCGGAAGATGACCGTCCCCATCGTTTAGGTAGACTCTGATGTGTCCTTGTCCCATGTCGTTGCCATCGGAGACAACAAAATCAAGCCAGTCATCATTGTTAAAATCAGCAAACGCCCCACCGGTGCTATACTGCGGTGAGCCAGAGACCCAGTCTGGTGTCAGTGAATACACAGAATCAGATGATGTGACAGGATGAGTGTCGTCATCAGGGGTCTTGTTGTGTATGACTATGTTTTGGATGGTTTTCGAAGAACCCGCTTGAACAACCGGCACAACGACTAATAAGACTATGAGGAGAATAATGCACCTTTTCTGTAATTCATAATACCTCTTCATCTGTATGCCCTATCGACAGCTTTATATCGGTTATCTCCTTTAAAAATATATCCATCCACTGTTTCTGCTTGTTGCTTTTTTTTGTATCAGCAATCTAGATAAATGCATGGCTCTGCTACACAAACAACCAAGAAAACATTCTTGTT
>DATMWV010000121.1:0-7628 GCA_035562195.1 Thermoplasmatota archaeon | reverse complement strand
ACTAAAAAAAAGAATTCTTTCTTCAAAATGAGAAAAAGAATAGACGTTCCGAAAGCCAGTTTTTTCGCTATTTTTCGCCTGATTTTCCTGCGAGAAATCAGTCCTTATCCCGCCAAGTCCGCTTTCGTTTTCTCCTGGTAGGTACGATTGGTCTTGAAAGTTCTCCCTCCACACATAGCTTTATGACATCTTTTTTATTGCAGGGGGTGATGAAACACGTAGCAGTTGGTATCTTTCATGATGACAAATTAGGCAGAGAACTTGGGAAAAAAGGCACAGAAAGCGATATCCTCATGTTTAATAAAAAAACCGATGAGTGTATCTACACGTTCATGGCTCCTTTTGAAAACAAACTGACTGCGAAAACCCAGATTCTTTCATCAATTGATACAGCAATCGTCAACTGCGAACAGATGACGCCAGAGGTCGGTGAAACACTCTTACTTCTTGACTCTATCGGGATTACAGAAGGTGTCCTCCTTCAACCGCCGTACTCAGATGCGACTCAACTTCGAAAGATGATTAAAAACACCTCCCTTGAACAATTCACGATCATCGAGAGGGAACTTCCTAAGATAATAGGATTTCTTGTGAAGGTGAACCCTGAGCGAGATGTCTTGTCCCCTGCGATAGTAATCACAGATCATTCCTTTGCCGTGAAAGGCATCGGAGAGGTCATCCTTGGGTTTGTGAAACAAGGAATCATCAATACCCATGATACCATGGTTCTTTTACCAGCAGATAAAGAAGTAATCATCCGCTCTATCCAAATGCAAGATAGTAATTTCAATAGTGCGACTGCAGGATGTAGAGTAGGTCTTGCCATAAAGGGTGCGACGGTCGAAGAACTGAAACGAGGCGCGATTTTTTCTGCACCCAATGCAGCAAAAACCGATAACAAATTCACGCTTCATTTCACAAAAAACAAGTATTATCAAGACGTTAAAAAAGGGATATTTCATGGCACTATAGGAATGCAAAGCATCCCTGTTACGATCACAGACATCTCTGGAGACACGATTACTATTGAAACTGAAAAACCGGTCGGGTATACAAAGAATGATACGTTCATTTTACTTGATCTTAATGCGAAAAAACTCCATCACATCGGGAATGGAGCGTTAGTCTAACTATTGAAGACCAAGCACGAAGAATCCAAACATAAAACCGCTTGCTTTAATCCCGCTAGGTCCGTTTTTATCTTCGCCAGTTAATAAAATCAAAACAAAGCCGTTTTTTAGGGGGAACGTCATGAATCTGAATCGCAGGGTGGTCTGAAGAGTATATCATATGGAAATATTACAGGATAGTTTTTTTCCACTAGATGAAGATAAATGATTTAAAGATGAAAAGAACGGTTTTATATAGGGGACAATGCTATGTATCGGTGGAAAAGAATGAGGGAGAAAATCATGAAAAAATCTGGACTAAATATTTTTTTAACTGCTGGTGTTGTAACTCTTTTAATATTTAGTGGATGTGCATCGGGGATTGTAAGCACAACTCAATCAACCACAACAGATGCATCTCAACCAAAAATTGCTGTTGCAAATGATGATGCAGTCATCACCTGCTATGTTGGTGGGATTCCGCATACCCAAACAATTTCCTTTGAATCAGGAACGTATTTGAAAGAATTATTTTCTGCGTTGGTCACAGCAAATGCTCATGATCCGTGCTCTGCTGAAACCCAACAACTTCAACGACAGATTCTTCTATGCGCTGAACAACAAGGTTTGTTGCCAGCGGGGATGTCTGCGGACATGGTTGTAGCGCAGTTTAGTAAACGAAGTCAGAACTTTGCTCCTCAGACTATCGATGGTGGTCTTCCTGTGTCTAATGCGGGTACGGGTCGGGAGATGTTTTGTAACTTTGTATCTACCGGTCAGGGTTCTGCGTTCCCGATCATCATTCTCCCACGTTTTATCCCCTTTGTTATGACTCCGATCCCTCGGTTGTTTGTCGGCTGGAAAACACCGTTAGGTATTACGAGTTGCGGTGGTTTGATGTCAAGAACTGGTTTTATTGCGTATGGTCAGCAGCAGGGTCTTGCGCTTGGGTTCTGGGGTATCGGGTTCAGCATTTTTCTCCCACCGGTGATGGCGTATGGGATGTTTGGGTATGCATTGTTTGCGAAGGTATCTGCTGAAGAGATGGAATATTGGCCGCCGAATAGTCCACCGGAGATCACCCAGACCGATCCTGCGGACAGTCAACAAATGGTACCGGTAACGATAACAGAATTACGGTTTGAAATAAACGATTTGAATAATGATCTTATGAGTTATAATGTGACGACAGAACCGGACATCGGGTCAGGGAGCGGTGGTTTAAAACCAGATGGAATCTATTCAATTCCGGTCTCAGGATTGGAGAGCCTTACGAATTACAGTTGGTACATTCGACTCACTGATGGGAAAGATACAGTCAATAAGGTTTGTTCCTTTACAACCGAACCGATTGCACCAAAAATTTCAAACCCATCACCAGAAGATGGGGAACGGGATGTGCCCATGAATCTTCCCCATTTGCAGTTCACGCTGAAGGATTATCAGGGAGATGCGATGGATTATACCGTGCAGACATCCCCAAATATCGGTTCTCAACATGAGGTAGGTGTTCATGATGGAACCTACACAGTCCCTCTCAGCGGTATGACCTATGGTGGTGAGTATTACTGGTATGTGAACGTGACCGATGGGACACATTGGGCACGGAAAATATATAGTTTTACCACTGGATATCCCTCCCCGTTTGATCCGTTTGACTATGGGTGGCAGTACAGGAAGCAAATCACAATTGATCATACACAAGTTACTGATGATTTGGATAACTTCCCTGTGCTCATTAGTACGACTGATGCGGATCTTATGAAAGCACAAGATGATGGCGACGATATCTTGTTCATGAACGGTGCGGGAGCTGCAATAAAACAACACCATGAGATTGAAACCTTTGATGTATCCTCCGGAAAGCTTGTTGCTTGGGTAAACATCGTTGATCTTTCATCAAATGAAGATACAATTTTCTATGTATACTATGGTAATCCAAATTGCATTAATCAAGAATATCCTGAAAAAACCTGGGATTCTCACTATAAGGGTGTTTGGCATATGAACGATGCTACACCATCAACAATCGTAGATAGTACTTCAAATGGAATTCCAGGGCTAAAAAAAGCTGCAAATATGCCCGTTGAATGGAGTGGAAAAGTAGGAAAAGGTCAGCAATTTAACCGAACTGAAACAGTATGGGAATACATAACAATGAATGATCTTAATAAACTTCGTTTTTCAGGAGATTTTACCCTCTCTGCATGGATATATCCACTGACGACACAAAACATGAGAGTAGCTGGAAAACATCAAGAAATTTCAGGGAATTATAAAGGATACTCATTAAATTGGGATTTACAGGGTCCCGGCACAAAAATGTCTCTGAGAGTCGATGGTGGTGGATATAATTATCAATACATCCGTGCAAATGAAGAAGAACCACCAAGTAATTGGTACTATCTCTCTGGTATGAAACAATCTGGGACAAACTATTTTTATCTTGATGGTGTACAACAATCTCAGACTGGGACTCAATCATTAGTAAATACAGATTACCCATTTTGTATTGGAGCATGGAAAACAGATTCTTTAAGTGCGAATTTCTATGGGATTATTGATGAAGTCCGTGTCTCCGATATTGGACGGTCTCCTGCTTGGATAGAAACAGAATATAACAATATGAATAACCCTACCTTGTTCTTCATTATCGGACCTGAGGAACCGCATCCGTAAACCAACTCATCATCTGAACTAGAGGATGTAAAGAGAACATATGAGATTGGAGTTCTTGGCAGTCAGATGGCAGGATTCGTTCAATCGTATGTAAGGAACTGGGAAATCTGGGTAAGCGGAGTCACGGAATCAGTAAGTTTATTCGAACGTTTCGTCTCTTAACCACTGCAGATTCGTCTTTCCTTTTTTATTTGCTCATCGCCTGTTTGAACATCGGGACTGCGACTGCAAGCAGGACGATACCAAAGGCGACCAGGATGAGTACCTCGGTGCCGACTGATGAGATATCAGCTCCCAGTACCATGACTTTTCGCAGCGCGGTCGTCGCGTAGGTCAAGGGAAGAAATTTGGCGATCCCTTGCATGTACCAGGGCATCTGCTGCAGTGGGAAGAACACCCCTGAGAGGAACATCATGGGGAACATCAGGGTCATCATGACCATGGTTGCGGTCTCTTCATTTTCGGTAAATGAGGTAATCAGGATGCCAAGACCGACGAAGCTAAAGACGGTCAGGAGAATGAGGAAGATGACCAGCAGGATGTTTCCTACGATGATGACACCAAAAAGAACCACAGCGAGAAACAGAATAATGAATCCTTGGATCATCCCTCGCACGGTCTGTGCCATGACTTTGCCTAGGATAATGGAGAGGCGGTTGATGGGTGCTGCCAACATCCCGTCTAAGGTTCCCATGTCTTTTTCATAGGAGATCGCATGGGGCAGTCCGGTCATGAGCGCCATCATGACGACCATGGCGATGATGCCAGGGGCGACGAACTGGAAGTAGTTCGGTTCTCCAGGGACGATGCCTTTTGATTCGACGACATAGGGTGTCACCATAGATGATGCTGTTGTGATCGAAACATGGAACGTGTTATTCAGGTTGTAGATAGCGGTCTGTTTCCCCATCGCTTCGATGGTTTTTGTCAGAACCCCTTGGATGGTAAGTGACATCTGCGGGTTGGATTGGTCGATGACGATCGTGATCATCCCTTGTCTTCCTGCACGGATTTCTGATGAGAAGTTCTCAGGAATGATGATCCCCCCATTGATTTCATTGTTCTGAAGTTTCGTTTTGATGTCGTTGAAATCCGATGCGGACCTGATGTCCATCATCCCGGTCTGGTTATTGATGGCCTCTAACTGGACCACAAATGAAGACCCCAGAGTCCCTGTGTCATTGTTTACCAGTGCGATGGGTGTATCGCTAATGGAATTGCCTGTGGGGAAGATGAAACCGACCATCACCATCATGAACAAGGGCATGAGCACCAGCATGATGAGACGTAGTTTGCTTCGGCTGAACTCTAAGAGGTCCTTCCAGCAGATCCATCCACTGTGACGTAGTAAATTTCTTACACCCATTTCTTTCACCTACCGTATCCTTTTTGCTCGACGTCGCATTGGTCCATGTCCCGGTCCGACGCTACTTTTCGTATTTTCTGATATTTTTTCGCGGGCTTCACGTCCGGTTAAATGTAAAAACACATCCTCTAGAGAGGGTTCTAGGTTCTTTACCAATCGGACTTTCGCACCGTTCTTCCGCAGGGAATCTACGATGCTGTCAAACGCGTCATCACCTGTGGTCCGCACCAAGAGATGAGTGGGATCCTCCTGGACCAGTGATTTGACCAGTGGAAGTGATTGGACTGCGTTCATCATCCGCGGTTCAAGGTTTGCTATCTCGATTTCAAAGGTGGAGACATCGGTCCCTGAGATGAGTTTCTTCAGATTCGCTGGTGTGTCGAGTGCGACGATGTTCCCATGGTCGATAATGCCGATGCGTTTGCAGAGGGCTTCGGCTTCGAACATAATGTGTGTGGTAAGGATGATCGTCGTGCCTTGTTCTTGGTTGATTCTCTTGGTCAGTTCTCGTATCTCTGCAGTTGATTGTGGGTCTAACCCCAGGGTTGGTTCGTCAAGGAAGAGGATCTCTGGTTGGTTGACGAGTGCGCGGATGACGTTGATGCGTTGTTTCATGCCTGTAGAAAATGTGCTGATCCGCTGGTCCGCCCATTTTTCCATGCGGACGAAACGGAGGAGTTCGTCGATGCGTTTGTTCAAAGAGTCATTGGGGAGGTTGAACAGTTTGCCGAACAGTTTGAGGTTTTCTCGTGCTGTGAGCTGTTCATACATGATCATTTTTTCAGAGACAAGGCCGATGTGTTGTCTGACTTTTCCTGCTTGTTTCACGACGTCATAGCCTGCGATGGTCGCAGTGCCTTTTGTTGGTCTTGTCAGGGTGCAGAGCATCCGGATGATGGTTGATTTGCCTGCGCCATTCGGGCCGAGTAATCCGAAGATCTCTCCTTTTTTGACGGTGAAGGAGACGTCGTCTATCGCTGGGAAGTCCCCGAAGAGTTTGCGAAGATGGGAAATCTCAATGGCGTTTCCGTTTGTGGAAAATATTTTGTCACCGACTGGGATGGTGATTCTTCCTTTTGTGTTGCATTCTGAGCAGGTCACGATAAGCTGGTCGCCGGGGTTGCCACTGTATTCTCCGATGGTGTCGCAGCTGGGGCATTTGAATTGATGGGTTGTCTGGATGCTGTTTTGTTGGTCTGGTTCCATTCTTATCACTTTTTCTTGATGGTTGATTTCATTTTGTTTATTTGTTTGCTCATGAAGTCGAGGTAGGTGTTCATCGATTCTGCGTTGACTAAGCTGATGTGGTAGGATTCAGCGTTTCCGATGACGAGGAGTTTGTCACCTTTTTTTATGTGGAAATCTTTTCGGAGGTTTGCTGGTAGGACAATTTGTCCTCGTTCGCCGACGGTGGCGCTCCCGTAGAATTTCATGTCTTTCATCATTGTGTTCCCTTGAAGCGACTGGTAAGGGACGTCGCCTATATAATATTTTTCATACAAATCATACATTTCATACTTTTCTTTTCCTTATTTTCTTCTCCTAAAAATTCTCTGCAGGGCTCGTAACATCATGGCAATGGGTCGTTGACTCCGATAGTAGAATCTGAGGAAAAAGACTTAAAAACCAAGCAGATTACCGGTCCTCAGTACCGATAAGGGATTGGGTTGAGCCTATGACCATTAAGATCTTTGTGACTGGTGGAACATTCGATAAGGAATATGACGAGATAGAAGGTAAACTGTTTTTCCGCGACACGCATCTTGCTGAGATGCTGAAGCTTGGACATTGCAAAGTCAATGTTGATATCCGCACATTAATGATGCTTGATAGCACCAGCATGAAGGATCAGGATCGAACCATTATTGTCGAAAACTGTAAAAACGCAGAGGAAGAACGAATCGTCATCACCCATGGGACTGATACCATGGTGGAGACTGCAAGAAGACTCGGGGAGACGATTAAGGATAAGACCATTGTTCTTACCGGGGCGATGATCCCCTATCGGTTCGGCAGCTCTGATGGACTGTTCAACCTCGGTAGTGCACTAGCGTTCGTACAATCTCTACCGCATGGCGTGTACGTTTCGATGAACGGACGGTTTTTCACCTATGACAATGTCATGAAGAACAAACGGCTCGGTGAGTTCGAGGAACTCAAAGTGATCCAGTAGGTTGAATCATTTTTTAAAACTGTGTGAATGCTTCCGAATCAATCAAAACCAACCAGAAATTAAGTATAAAACCCTTTTTTTTGGTTATTGAACTATAATTTTAAATAGATAGTCTGCATTGGAAATAGGTAAGGAGGAATTCATTGCATGAACAAAATGATTTTTATAAAAGCATTTTCTGTTGCCATAATCGTTTTATTCATAGGAACAAGTCTCGTCCCAATAATTGAAAGCACATCTATTCGACAAAATAAAACAACAGATTCACCATTTGATGATTCAAGAGCGGAACGTGATCCTA
>DATMWV010000120.1:0-3247 GCA_035562195.1 Thermoplasmatota archaeon | reverse complement strand
AAACGGTTGTGACGCTGAACCTCACCGAGGAGTTTAACCTTGGCGTGCATTCATACTTTCTGCCTGGGTTCTTTGAACCTGAAGGAAACCAACCACCACGCACCCCTGACAGACCCAGCGGCCCGACCAACGGCAAAATCCGTGTTCCTCACGAGTACACCAGCCGTTCATCTGACCCAGATGATAATGTGATGTACTATCTGTTCGACTGGGGCGATGGCACGACCAGCAACTGGGTCAAACAACAGGACAACGGTGATGGACTTGCGTCGTACACATGGGACCAACGGGGGAGCTATGAAATCAAAGTAAAAGCAAAAGACATCTACGGACAAGAGAGTAACTGGTCTGATCCTCTCCCGATCACCATGCCAAAGAACCTCTGGTTTGAACCAACGTTCCCGTTCCTTTGCCGCATCATTTATCGTATCAGAGCATTGCTGGAACAGTAAAAAAAAGACACGATGACACTCGTCCTGCTCCTAACCTTGGGTCTTTTCTTTTTGCCTCCTTGAATAAAAATATTAGATGTTAACACATGACAGGACTGTGGTATTTGGAGAGGATACGAAAAATTCCGAAAAAAAGATCAATATTCAGAAAAATGATTTCGAAGAAGTATCCTTGAAAAATCTGTTTTCATACATGAAAGAATTTTATATTCTCAGACAATAATTATTTAAACGTGAGGGGAGTTATGTTTAAGGAGAATAACCTGCTCTGATATCAGACCATACCAATATGAACCTATAGTCACAATAATCAAGGATGAAATCATGAAACAGACACTATTTACAAAAATGATGGTAATAACGATTTGTTGTTTTTTCCTTTCGATGATTGTTCCTTCTCAATCCATCACCACCCCACCGAATGTGAAAACATTGCCTGTGCCGTTCGATAGGACCGAAGGTCATTTCCTATACTCCCCCATCTATGGGAGGACGACGTATCTTATCAATGAAACCGGTGTCGTCAACCACACCTGGCAGAGTTCGTATACACCGAACATCGATTCCTACATGCTGGACAACGGCACCATCCTGCTTGCGATCGCCTCTGGCAACGGGGGACTCCAAAAAATCGCATATGACGGCACCATCCTGTGGGAGTATCATTTCCAAGGAGATGGCATGTACGCAAGCCATGATATCGTTCCACTACCCAACGGCGATGTCATTATGATCATGCAAGAAATCAAATCACGAGCGGCAGCCATCCAGGCTGGACGTGACCCGAACAACCTTGGTGATTATTTCCTACCAGACTGCCTCATCCAAGTCCATCAGGATGGACCAACGAGTGGGGAGATTGTCTGGGAATGGCACCTCTGGGATCATCTCATCCAGGATTTCGATCCAAGCAAAGATAACTACGGCGGCGTCAGTCAGTCTCCTTACCTGGTCGACATCAACTTCGGTGAATACTTCTGCGGTGACTGGATTCATATGAACTCCGTGGATTACAACCCGAAATTCGACCAGATTCTCATGAGCGCACATAATTTTAATGAAATCTGGATCATCGACCATAGCACTACTACCGAGGAGGCAGCAAGCCACGATGGGGGACGATACAATCATGGTGGTGATCTCTTGTACCGATGGGGAAATCCACAAGCCTATGATTGCGGTTTTTCAACTGATGAGAAATTATACTTCCAGCACCAGGCCACCTGGATTAAACCTGGTCTGCCTGGTGCCGGACATATCCTTGTCTTCTCCAATGGTAACAACCGTCCTGGTGGCCCTTGTTCAACCATTGATGAATTCATCCCAGACGTTAACAACGACACCGGTGCATACCATCTGCACCCTGATGGTACCTACGGTCCGCAGGATTTAATCTGGCAATACTCCATACCAGGCGAGTATTACTCAGATATCTGGAGTGGCGTGCAACGCATGGTCAACGGTGATTCCTTCATCTGCTCAGGCATCACGGGGACCTTCATCCAAGTCACCCCCGAGAAGGAAATTGTCTGGGTGTATGTCAACCCCTATCCACCCTATGACTGGAACGCGGTGTACCGGACTGAATATATCCCTCCATACATCCCACCCCCACCACAGCCAGTCCCTAACCTTGAATGCGATGGGAACCTCTCCTGGTCAAACATCAAACCAGGGGCGACTGTGTATGGCCGTTTCCAGGTGATGAACATTGGAGAAAATCGCTCGATGCTGAACTGGACCGTGAATAACACCATGACGTGGGGAACCTGGACGTTTTCTCATACCTCTGGTTCGAACATCACCCCGGAACAAGGACCGGTGACCGTGGATGTACATGTCGTCATCCCGAAGGAGAATAACACGATGTTCCAAGGGAACCTCACGATTCAAAACACAGACAACTCCTCAGATATCGTAACAATCCCTGTGACACTCACGACCACAACCAGTACCTCCTCTAGTATCCCCTTCCAATCATTCTGGCAGAGGATCTTTGAACGCTTCCCCTCTGCATTCCCTATCCTCCGACATCTCCTCAGATACTGACGAATCAGAGACAGTCTCCTTCAAATCTTTATCTTCTCTTTTACGATCAGATAAAATCCGTAGGCAAACAACACGATGGAACCAACGATCAGACCAACACCAACAGGTTGCAACGGATAGGAAATACCAGTGAGATATCCTTCAGAGGAATGAGAAAACACGTGATAATCTTCTGCAAACAAACCAATGACAAAAAGAATGATTCCACCAACGATGAGATAAAGAGCGGACCGTATTTTTTGTATGTTCTATGCCTCCGTGTTGTTTTTTGAAATAATTATTTCTTTATAAACGTATAGCCGGTTGAACAGTAGTTAATATCTTAAAAGAGAGGGTCGATAGGACTCCGAGGGGTTCGAAACGACCGAATATAGACCCGAGGGTCTTTTAACGTCTACGGTCCCCTATTTTCAAGTCTTAGGAAAGCATTGACACGGGTTTAACAACATGGTTTTTTGTGCGAATCAAATGTAAAAAAGAAAAATAGTTGATTCCTAACAATCTTTCCATCACAATTTGTTGTTAATAAATATGGGAAGATCAATATCCCATATCGATTTTTCATTCCAATCTGCTCTTGATTTTGTATCAAAAGGGTACTCATGTGGTTCATGGATATAGATATATTGGACATTACGTTTTTTGTCAGCTTCTTGTTCCATTTTTTTTCTTATAGCTTTCCTTCCCGTGTCAACCAGAACATATCATTTCTCCATCATAAGAAGATAACAATTATCAGTAAATCC
>DATMWV010000119.1:0-3631 GCA_035562195.1 Thermoplasmatota archaeon | reverse complement strand
CAAAAAACTTATAGAATAATAATCGATACTTTCATTGGATGAATGAAAAGCACAAAGAAATCATAATCCGTTCACTGTTTTTTGTTTTTATTATGATACTTGGCTGGGGGAAAACTATTGGTTAAAAACGTATGAATGCTTCTGCCTCTAAGGATATGTTTTTAAAGGCAGACTTATTATAAAATTATTAAGGAAGGGGGCAATCCATTCAAACAAATCAAATAATGAGAAAAAGTTTGGTTTTTGGAATTATATTGCTGTTTGTAGGAACAAGTTTTATTTTGAATGGCAATAATATAGGTTTTGCAGATAGTCCCTTAATATTGAATGAGAACCCCGCGAATGCATCACCTCATGTTTCTGTGTATCTTTCTGAAATCAGTTTTACAGTATCCGATTCATTAGATGATACTATTTATTATACTGTGACGACGAGTCCCGATTTCATCGGTGGTTTACAGTGTGGTACAGTTGCATCGGGTGAAACGATTCATATCCTGCGAAGGAATGGGTTATTAGCCAAGAATTTCACGTATGTTTGGTGGGTCAATGTGACGGATGATTTTGTTTGGATAAACAATACATACCAATTTACTACCGTACGTGAAATATTTCAGGGGTATACTTTGTTTACTCCGATTAATGCACACAATAGGTCAACATTTTTAATCGATAATAACGGAAAAAGAGTTCATACGTGGCTTACTAATTATACATCTAGTCTTGGGGTTTATATGGTGGAAAATGGAAGTATCCTTAGACCATATGTTATTTTTAACCAAGCAGAAACGACAGCGATTCAGAAAATAACTTGGAATGGAACTGTTAGTTGGGATTTTCAGTATTTTGGTGAGGATTACTGGCAGACCCATGATGTTGCGCCTTTGCCAAATGGCAATGTCCTGATTCTTGCTTTAGAACGAAAAACAGCTGCTGAATGTATTGCCGCAGGTAGAAATCCAGCATTGTTATGGCATGATGAGTTATGGCCCGTCCACATCGTTGAGGTCAATCCAACCGGTCAGACTACCGGTGATATTGTTTGGGAATGGCATCTGTGGGATCATTTAATACAGGATTTCGATCCGTCTAAGGATAACTACGGTGTTATAAAAGGGCATCCAGAATTGCTTGACATCAATTTTGCGATTGATGGGAATAAGGACTGGATTCATCCGAATACCATTCACTTTAATCCTGAGTTGAATCAGGTGATTATATGTAGCAGATTTCTAGGTGAATTTTGGATCATTGACCATAGTACAACCACTAAGGATGCTGCGAAGCATACAGGTGGTGTCCATGGCAGGGGTGGGGATTTTCTTTACCGATGGGGTAACCCACAAAGTTATCACGCTGGAGATGCCAATGATCAAAAACTCTTTGGTCCTCATGATTCTCAATGGATTTCACCAGGATGTCCTGGCGAAGGACATATTCTCATATTTAATAACGGGTGGGGACGTCCTGAGGAACCGTATTCTTCCATCGATGAAATCACTCCTCCGATAGATATCCATGGGAACTATTCATTTATCCCGGGTGCTGCCTATGGACCGGAGAATCTTACCTGGAAGTATACTGCTCAAGATCCATATTCCTTTAATGCAAGTTTTATTTCTGGGTGCGAACGTCTTCCTAATGGGAATACCCTTATCTGTGATGGGCCATTAGGTTTCTTCTTTGAAGTAACCATGGACGGAGACATGGTATGGTCATACAATAATACGGATCCTTATCCGGGATGTCGAGTGTTTCGGGTTCGTCGTTATTATTCGCCTTTCTGTCCACCTGTATCCCCTAGGATTACCGGACCAAATAATGCAACAGTCGGAGTTCACTATAACTATACCTTTGTCGCCACTGACCCGGATGGTGATACTGTGTATTACTCTATTGACTGGGGGGATAACACCTCTGTGTATTGGATTGGACCGTATCGATCTGGATTAGAAGTAATTGTGAATCATACCTGGGAAGCAGAAAATAACTACATTATCCAATGTCAAGCTAAAGATCGATATGGTTCGATGAGTAATTGGTCAACATTGACAGCAAACGTCGGCACCCCCTACCAACCAAACAACCCGGTCCCGCCTGATGGGACGACTGATGTGAATATTACTGTGAATTTAAGTTGGACTGGAGGGGATCCAGACCCTGAAGAGATAGTTACCTATGATGTCTACTTTGGGAGAATCAACCCACCTCCAAAGATGGTCAATAATCAGACCACTACCTTTTTTAAACCAGTAATACTGGATTATAGCAGCACCTATTATTGGGAGATCATCGCATGGGATGCCAAGGGGAAATCGACAGCAGGGCAAATATGGGATTTCACCACCATATTGGACATAACAGCACCGATGACAATCAGTTCCCTCAATGGAACTGTGGGGAACAATAGTTGGTTCATAAGTCCGGTAACCGTTACCTTAACAGCTAACGATACGCAATCCGGTATAAACTATACCCTTTACAAGGTCGATAATGATAAATGGACCGTCTATGTCACATCCTTTGTTGAATCTAAAGATGTTGAATCTACAATTTCGTACTACTCAGTCGACGATATTGGAAATATCGAGAATACTAATTTAGCAGATCTTAAGATTGATACGAAAGCGCCGCAAACAACTCATACTATATCTGGAACTACTGGAAATAACAGTTGGTATATCAGCAATGTCACGATCGCTCTTTCTGCAATCGATAATATTTCAGGAGTCACCCATACATATTATCAGCTGGATAGTGGGAATTGGAGCATCTATTCTACACCACGTGTTATAACAAACGATGGTTCTCATACTATTTTCTACTATTCAGTTGATAACGCAGGAAATACAGAACTTATAAACGGTCCGTTCTTTTTCAAAATCGATAAGACTCCCCCAATGACAACCCACTCTTTCTCTGGAATGGGAACCAACCAATGGTACACAAGCAACGTTACTGTCATGTTATTTGCAGTCGATTCCAATCCTTTTCAGAAGACCCTCTTAGTTCCGATATACAACACTAGCAGAGGTCCATCGGGAATCAACCATACCTATTACAAAATGGACAATGAAATATGGTCTGAATATGACATACCTTTTTCTTGCTCTATTGACGGCGTTCACAACCTTGATTATTACTCTATTGACCTCGCAGGTAATGTTGAAACAGTCAACGGTCCATTTACCGTAAAGATAGATAAAACCCCACCAACTATTAGTCTAATAATAACTGCGCAAAACCTGTTGATGACGAAGTGGTTATTACAGGCAAATGTCAGCGATGCGACAAGTGGTGTGTATAAGGTTGAATTCTATATCGATAATCTTTTACAAGGGACTGTGGCAACCCCAGGACCGTATGAATGGAACTACGAAGGGTTTGGTAACGTTGCATATGCCATCGTGTTTGACACAGCTGGGAATTCAAACATTAGCCCTACTGTCAACTGTCAAGATTTACAACCTCAATCGCCTAACTATTTCCTTAACTTCAAACAATATACTCAATTAATTAAACAAGCCAATCTTTCATGATTTCCTTATTAAATTGTTGTTCTTACAATTTGATAAAAATATTCTCCTTTCTTTTTTTTAAAAAATTTTCTTCTAATAAAGGTACTTACTGT
>DATMWV010000118.1:0-3098 GCA_035562195.1 Thermoplasmatota archaeon | reverse complement strand
ATAAGCGTATTCGCCACACATAAAGACTCGTTCGTATGGGATGAAGACGTCTTCGAAAAGTAAGTAGGACTGGGTGATCCCCCCATTTTCGACAGCGGCGTCAAATCCTTCCTCTTGTTCTCTGGTGTCGTTGGTTCGTCGTGTTTCGATGATGGTCAGATGCTCAATGTCTCGTGGGATGACAAATGATATCGCATAATCTTTATCTTCTTCTTTGTATCCTGTCCCAGGCATGACGAATATTTCGTTTGCGGCAGCAATTCCGCAGATCATCACTTTTGCGCCTCGGACGACAATGCCGTCTTTTCTTTTTTCGACGATATGAAGGCTGAGGTCAGGGTCGCATTGTTGTGAGGGTGTTTTTGATCGATCACCTTTGGCGTCGGTCAGGGCACCAGCAAGGGTGATATCTCGTTTCTGTGCGTCCTGCAACCAGGTCTGGAGTCTTTTATGATACTCGGTTCCTTTTTCTTTATCGATCTCATAGGTAGTCGCCCACATTGCGTTGATGGCGTTAAAACCAACACAGCGGCCACCGGTGCAGGTGCCGGTGAGGTTGAACATGAGTCGTTTCATACGGACATTTGCAATCATATCCTCGGGTCCTTGTACAATGGAGAGGTACCGTGAGATACGTTCCCCTGAGAAATGTGATGTGGTGGTGAGTATCTCCTTAAACTCAGGTTTTTGTGCCGCATCAAAGATCTGTGCATGACCTGCGATGGAGCGTTTTGTTGCTGGGTTTGTCGTCACATCGGTGATGAGTTCTCCGAATTTGTAGATATTTGGCCGCATCTTTCGAAGGCTTTCCTTATATTCTTTTGATGTTTTCATAGGTTATTTCTCCTGATAGGAAAACTCCCATTGACACCAGAGATCCTCTGTGTGTTTGTCTGGTGGACAGACTGTGCATGTCACAACAATGTCTGGGTTAAATTCTTTTGCAAAGGCTTTAAGGAACCCATAGCGAACCGGTTTGCATCCAAACTCCTTAAGTCCTTTGCTGAGTCGTGTGTTCTGGACCCGACAGCGGATGTTTCTGATTTGGGCATGGTCTTTTTTTATGATGACTTCTTTGTCTTCCAAATCAAGAGCCCATGTGGTGTACTGCAATGCCTTCATCATCGAGGGGATATCAGTGCTTGTGATGCCAAGGAACTCTTTGAGTTTTCTGGCCTCTATTTTTCCCATGATTTCCCAGACCTTGGCATCGATGCTGGTTGCTACCTCTGTGCCATAATGTTCTTCGATTCCGAGGTAGTATAACCCGTCGACTGCCCAGAGGTTGCGTAGTTGCATGAGTATATACTCAGGTGTCTTTTCTTCGGGGAGTTGCTTGAGAAGTTTTACATCATCTTTTCTACTCATAAGTCTCATGCAGGAAAGGATTGATGAATTCATCAACCGTGTTTTTGTATTGAGAAGGTTGAGGGATTTATCCCAGTTTGCCTTTGATGGCGCTGGTCAGTTTCGGTAATACCTCGTAGAGATCACCGACGATCCCATAGTCCGCTGATTTGAAGATCAAGGCCTCTGGGTCTTTATTGATGGCGACGATGACACCAGAGTCACGCATCCCAGCGATATGCTGGATCTGACCAGAGATGCCGCAGGCGATGTACAGCTTAGGTTTGACCTTATGGCCGGATAAGCCGATCCAGTGATCCTCAGAGAGCCATTTCAGGTCAGCCGCGATAGGACGGGAACATCCAACAGTTCTTCCTTTCAGGACCTCAGCGAGGTCGCTGACGAGTTTGATGTCTTCTTTCTTTTTGAATCCACGGCCGCAGGAGACGATGATGGTGGCGTCCTCGACGTTGACGCCTTCTGTTTTCATCTCATGGATTTTCAGGATCTTTGAAGGAGAAAGTTCTGGTTCGATCTTCTTTTTTATGATCTCTCCTTTATGATGCTCATCTTTTGGTAACGGGTCGAAGACCTTTGGAGGGATGGTTAGGATCTGCGGAGCAGCAGTAAACTCCTCGACAGCGATGGCATTGCCGCTGTACACGATCCGTTCTGTGGTGAGTTTCTTGTCATGAAGATAGACTTTTATACAATCCATGACGCAGCCGGCATCAAGTTTAGCTGCGAGACGCGCTGCAAGTTCTTTTCCGTTTTTATTCGAACCTATGAGGACGATCTCATTCCCATGATCCTTCATAATCGTTTGAAGAATGCTGGTGTATTCCTCTGCTTTGAACTGATGATGGGACGTCTCTACGACGATGACGACATCAGCTCCATGTTCGACGAACTCTTTGGCGAATTCTTCATGCCCGATGAGAACTGCAATCACTTTTTTATGAAGCTCTTTTGCTAGTTCTGTTGCTTTCGTGAGTAACTCCAAGGAGAGTTTTTTATCATCTGAATAGACAAGCACCATAGTGTTCACCTCAGCACTCCGACTTTCCCAAGCTCATCAACAAGTTTTGAGACAGAGGAGTCAAGGTCGTCTTGGTAGATGATGTTTTTGCGTTGCATCGGGATGCCTTTGATATCCATGGTTTTCACTTTTGGCACCAGTGCTTCCTGAGAGACTCCGGTTGCTGGCCATTCATGGATCGGCTTGCTTGATGAGGCAAGGATCGCCATGAGGCTTGGCAAGCGTGGTTGATTGCTTTCTTTGGTGACGGTGAGCAGCACAGGAAAAGAGGATTCCATGCTGACTGCTTTTTCTCCGAGGTTTCTTTCTGAAAGGACTTTATTGTTTTCCACGGTGATGGATTGAGCATAGGTGATCTGCGGGATGTTTAACAACCCGGCGAGTCGTGGCCCCATTTGACTGGAGAACATATCGATGGACGCCTCTCCACATAAGATGATATCGTACGTCCCTATTTTTGTAATCGCCCCTGCGAGCAGATGGGCTATGACATGATAGTCCGCATGCTCCGGTGGTGGCACTAACACTCCTTCGTCTGCCCCCATGGCCAGCAGCTCTTTTATGCGTTCTTTCGCATCAGGGGCACCTACGGTGACTACCGTGATTTTTCCCCCATGTTTTTCTTTGATCTTGATTGCTTCTTCTAACGCGTTTTTATCCATGTCGCTGATCTTCTGAGGCACACCAACAAGGATCGGTTTCTTTGTCGATG
>DATMWV010000117.1:0-8408 GCA_035562195.1 Thermoplasmatota archaeon | reverse complement strand
GGACGGTATCTGCACGGGGGACGAATGGTTTTCAAAAACTCACTGTTGGAGAGGAATCCTACGGGGTAAATCTCAGTGGGTTTACCGGGATTACAATCAATATACCACCAATCAACAACCATAAATCATTTCTTTTTATATCGGGGTTCGCCCTGAAAGCAGAAGGACAACCCATATAACATTTTATGATTTGAAACCAGAAACGCAGATGCAGTCAACGTAGTTATTGATTCGATATCCAGGATGCAATATCTGAAACGACTTCTTCAGCGACATGTCCTTCCATTGAATACTCCGCATCAGTCGGTACCCCGGTTCCAGCGATGAAGAAATGATTCAATGAAGGATACGTTTTCAATGTCACAGATGAGCTCCCGTAAAAAGTTTCATTCCATCGGGTAAAATCCGTCATGGTCACTTGATAATCCCGTTCGCCTTGTAAAATGAACAGGGGAATGTCTAATAATTGTGCGGTTTCCACAGGATCATACGTGGCGAGATCCGCCCAATACGATTTCGGAGCACCAAGGACGTCTTCGCTTTGATTCATGTCTAAATTCTTTACTTTCAAGACGAGCCGCTCAAGCTCAGCAAGGTTCTCAGATTGATTCAAATCACTAAGGTTCGCTAGGTATCGCGACTGTTCTAAAATCAGATCCTCAAGATGGCGGGTCGGTCCTGCCATTACAATCAAACCGTTGATATTGTTGTTCTGAAGAGCGATACGCGGGGCAAGCATCCCTCCTAAACTATGTCCAAGAACGAAAATCTTTGAATGATCAACAACAGAAGATGTAGACAAGAAATTCACACCAGCCACAGCGTCAGCTATGGTTTCATCCTGCACCGTGAAATTTTGAAGCATTCCAAATTCTTCTGGATATTGCTTTGTCCGTTTCTCATAGCGTATTACGGCAATACCTCTGGAAGCAAGACCCCAGGCAAGGTCCTTAAATGGTTTATTGGGGCCATATGTCTCATCACGATCATTTGGTCCTGAGCCATGTACGAGAAGAACCGCTGGGAACGGACCAGTTCCATTTGGAATAGTCAGCGTCGCAGGAAGTTTCCAATGCTCCGAACCAAAACTCACGTTCTCCTCAGTGAATGAACGTAGATTCACATACGAGGGTGGTGAATAGCCAAACGCCTCAAGAGTGGGAACCACCAGCAGAGAAACGACTTTTTCTTCAGTATTAAACGAGATTTTTACATCAAGGACATGAGTTTTGGAAAAATTACAAGTGACATAGATAACCGAATAACCAGATTCATTCGTCGACCGTATTCGCACAATTCTTGTGATATTGCCATTTGGAGCGGAAATCTGTTGCGTCCAGATATTCGCAAAATCATCTGCAGTGATCTGTGAAGTAATAGAAGTGTTAAAAAAACCATATACACCGGTATAGTTGTTTTCCATAAGCAGGGTCACCAACTGAACTGCAATATCTTCTATTGTTTTTACCGGTGGTTGTTGGTCGTCTGGCTGTTGTTGCTGTTGTACACATCCTGCGAATAAAGTAACTGCAAGAAACATGATTACGATAGCTGATAATATTCGCTTCATAGTTCTCATCCTGGTTCTGAAATATCGTATCAGAGGCGATACTATAGGAGATTCAATAAATTTTCTGTGTAAAAAAACATGATGAGCAGTATATTATAAGTATAATATGAAAGAATACGTTGAATAACTCTATTGTTTTTCATAAAAAATCATAGAAAACATTTAAGAGGGAGCAGTCTTTCAAGCCTTGATTGAAAATCATTCTCAGGGGGAGAATATGAAGCTATCCGATGTCATTGAAACAGCGAAAAAGGAGCCTCATTGCGGATTATGTAAGATAGATTTCCTCGGGACTGGTGTTTGTTCTGCTGGCAAAAAACATGGGTTTGTCGCCTATTGGCCTGAAGGCAGAATGGAACTAGCACGAGCCTTAGCAGAACACGAAGTCGAACCAACAGAAGCACTTCGCGATATTGTCAATTCATGTAACCTATGTGGGGTATGTGATCGACAATGTTACTTTGTGACTCAACGTCGACCGACACAAGCACAACACGCATTACAAGACTATGTCAAAACATTACCACCAGATGCGTTCAAGCACACCCCTGAAGATGAGATTGTTAAAAATCTTCGTGGAATCGTTGGAAAGGATTGGGCGACCAATGATCCGATTATCATCGCTTCGTATGTACGTTCGATCATCAAACAAAAATCTACAGGCACATATTACATCGTCATGCCAAAAACAACAGAGGAAATAGTCGAAATAGTCAAGCTAGCTAATACATATAAAATACCATACCTCCCTCGGGGGAATGGTACGTTCTTTGGTGTGGCTTTACAAACCCTTCTTGCTGAACCAGCCACGATAGAGCAGGGAATTATCATTGATCTGTGGAGAATGAAAGGCCTTGAGGTAGACCCAGAGAGTATCACTGCGACCATTGGACCAGGAGTGACCTCTTTTGAGTTACAGAACGCAGCTCACGTTCATAAGTTACGTGCCAATGTCGCAGAGGCTGAATCCTGTGTTTGTGCGAACGCTCAGAATCTTGGTATCGTGACCACCTGGAGCAACACCTACGGATGGGGAACTGATAACTTCATCGACGCAGAATTCATAGATTCCACAGGAGCAATCCAGCATCTCAGCGATAAAGAGATTCCAAACCCATATGCAGCCGAGCAAGGCCTTTTAAGTCTCTCCTTAATCCCCTCGGTGATTGTCACAAAACTGACGTTGAAACTCCATCAAATACTCGATGATGAGGTATCTATCTTCGTTCCATTCACCAATCTTCCTGACGCACTAGATTTGGCTCATGAACTCGCACGAAGAAACATTGGTGTATCCCTTGCGGTCCTTTCAAGAAAATATCTCACGGAGTTTATCTCTCCGACCCACGAGATTGCAGAGGATTTCAACTATATCGCAGAAAGATACCTCAAACTCAACTACGTCGTCGATGTCATCTGTGATGCAGCCAGCAAGAAAATCATTGAAGGACTCGCCCCGGTTTCATTTGGTAGCGAGATGCTTAAAAGCCTCATCCTTGGCTCATCGAAACTCGCCGCTATGAAAGACAGCAGTCTGCTAAAAATGATAGGTGAGGAAGAAGATCCGCTCAA
Organism: Thermoplasmatota archaeon; assembly: GCA_035562195.1. Taxonomy (GTDB): domain Archaea; phylum Thermoplasmatota; class E2; order DHVEG-1; family DHVEG-1; genus SM1-50. Next base: position 5,266 of record DATMWV010000117.1, on the reverse strand, counting down.
AGCAGTCTTTGGCGGTCCGATGCGTAAGCATTTCGAAAAAGGTCTTAACAACTCTCCAAAAGAACTGGTGAAGGTCTTCGATGAGGACCTCCGTGATTTCTTTGAAAAACTCTATTCCAAGCCTGAAATGACTGATTCAATCTGGCTTCATAACTTCCGTATTCTGCCCTGCCGGATGGAACGCAAACACATGTGGATGTATCGTGGTGGGTACATGCCTGGAGACAAGAAAACCATTCTAAAGGTCGTAGATGCGTTAGAAAAACCAGCGCAGCAGTATGGTATCGACGGAGCGTTTGGATTCCTCAGTTACCTTGAACGAGGAAAACTCGCACATCTCGAATATGATTACTATTATGACCATACTGACCCAGATGCGCGTACACGCGTCAACAAAGCAATCGTTGAATCCTGGAGAAGACAATTCGCAATCAAAGGAGTCACCCCTCTTGAGTTCATCTGCAGCAAAGGACTCCATCGAAAAGAACACATCCTCTATCCATTCCTCCCGGGATTATCACAGGAGGAGCTCGATCATTTTGAAGAATTAATTGAAACTCTCTTTGGAGGTGAAGACACGTGGTAAAATTTCTCTCACAAGAATGGGCTGAACAAGCCAAGAAAAAAGTCTTAACTGAACTGGATAAGGCAAAAGATTTGAAGAACATGAACGCATCATTACTCAATGTCGTTCAAAATGTCCCTCCGGACAACACAACAATATATTACTATATAAAATTCGTCGGAGGGAATCTGGAGGAATTGATTACCGGCTCAGATGAATCAATAAAACAGAAAGAAGCTGATTTTATCGTCACCGGGGATTACACGACATTCGTTCAGATAAGCAGTGGACAAATAAGTTCAGCAATGGCACTGCTGAAGAACCGGGTGAAGATGACAGGAAATAAAATGAAGGCACTGACATTAACCAAGCCTTTCGATACATACAATGGTTGTGTCAATAAACTTCAAACCGAATTCTAATGAAGAGAATGGAGAAAAAAAATGGTAGCAGTCTCTAAATCTTTGGAGATACCAGAGCGACTACATAGGTTCATACCGCCACAGGGGCAGTGGACACCAGTCGACACCGCATTGCATGCCCCTAAGACATTCTTTCTTGATTATAAAAAAGCACAGGACTACATGTTTCCTGCACTCCGCCATACCTTCAAGCATCATTATGAGAACAACTTCCTGTACCATCGCGTCTGCGAAGTCAACGGTGTTACCCCTGACGCAATCTCCTCGAAACAGGACGTAAAGAAAATACCATTACTGCCTGATGCGTTTTTCAAAGATTACCCAGACGGAAAAGGATTTCTGAACTGGTTGAAAACCATTTTTACCGGATCTCTTCCCAAACCGGTGTTTAAAACCGACAACCCCTCCCATGATGAAATCATCGAGGAGTTCAACAAAAAAGGCACCAGCATCATGTTTACGAGCGGCACCGGTGGTCGTTTTAGCTTCATCCCCCGTGACACCCGCTCCTGGAATCGCGTGAAATACAGCGCGATGAAATCAGTCATCGAACTGATGGATTACAACCCAACAGACGAAGTCATCCTCCTCATCCCTGACCCCAGGCAGACCAACCTTACCATCGCAAGTCTCTTCGGTATTGCCTATGATTTATATAACCCAGCAAACGTCCATGTTGCATTGGATATGAAAATCACCACGCAATTCCTCCGCATGCAACGAGATGAAACCATCGGCATCTCTGAGAAAATAAAAGCCAAAGCCTTATCGACAATCAGTCCTCTGGTGCAGCGGAACTCCGACCTCCGGGTGATCCATCTGTTAGAACATATCGAAAAAACGGGGAAGCGGGTGAATCTCGCTGGCCCGCCTTTCTGGCTTGACCGAATCATCGAACGTATGAAAAAAGAAGGAAAAACTGTTCACTTACCAGACAGTCAGATTCTCACCGGCGGCGGATGGAAAGCTGAGGAAAACAAACGTCTCCCTGAAGAAACATTCCGGGAGAAAGTCGAGGAAATCCTAGGAATTCCCCCTGAGCGGTACCATGATGTGTATGCGATGTCTGAATGTAGCTCTGTGTTTCTCAGCTGTGAAGGACATTATAAACATATTCCTCCTGTCGTCGTCCCATTGGTTCTTGATGAGGATCTCAACCAGCTTGACTATGGACAAGTCGGACGTTTTGCTTTTCTTGACCCGTTACCTGACAGTTACCCTGGTTTTATCATCACCGGTGATAAGGTAAAAATCCTTGAGCGTTGTCCGAAATGCCAACGAGAAGGCCCTGTTCTGGATGTCGAGGTGACACGGATGCCGGGTTTTGAAGGCAGGGGCTGTGCAGCGGTGATGGCTGAACTTATGAAACAGGATGGTGAGGAACATACTACGCTTCCCGTCGGATGAATGGATTAAAGTCTTCAAAGAAGAACTCAATAAGAACAAGACCTATCAGGAAGTCGCCAAAGATTGGGAAGGTGATTTCCTATTCGTGGTCACACCTGATGAAGACCTGAAAAAAGAAACCGTGTTCTACATCGACCTGTGGCATGGAAAATGCAGAGATGCGTATCTGGTAAAAGGAGAAAAACAGGCTAAGTTTGTGTTCAAAGGACCGTATTCGAACTGGAAGAAGGTCATCCGGAAGGAACTTGATCCAATCCGAGGGTTGATCCGCGGGATGTTCACCGTGGATGGTGATTCCCGGGTGATCCTGGATCAAGCCAAAGCAGCCCAGGAGCTGGTGAACATCGCAAGTACGATCCCGGTTGTATTCTAAAGGGTTGACTATGGGACAGACGATTGATTGTTTTTTCTGGGACCCTGCGATACGATTTGACCAAGAGTTACAGTTTGTCTCTGAGGACATCGGTCATGGAATTACGCTACGGAAACCGGTGTTCACCGTTGAGGTGTTAAAGAAAATCATTGATAGGATCAAAACCGCGCGTCAGGAGTACCTCCGTTCACATGATATTCCTGCAGTCCTTGACGTGATCGATAAGGTCAATACACTCTGGATGAATCCTTCATCTCAGGGAAGGAAGATTGCACGAGACGTCTTGCCGATCGTGACTGGTTTTTCTGTTGAGATGATTGAATCCTGGGGTTTTGATTATTTTTTTGACATCATTAAAAAAGATAACCTGCCGCTTGCTGGGAAGCTTCAGCCGAATAATTTCCAGGAGTTTTCACCGTGTGGTGACGGGCTGGTGAAAGCCTACGGCAAACCACATGTCACGCATTCGAATTACGAACCAGAGGTCATTGGCCATATCTGCGCAGGTAACATCCTTGGCCTTGCTGCTTTTGAGATGGTCATGGACAAGCTTGTCGATGCAGCAACCTGGGTGAAAGTCCCAACAGAAGAACCAGTCTTTGGGGCATTGTACGCGAAATCGATCGAGGAGGTAGACCCATTGCTTGCGTATAGCATCGCGGTCCTTCCCTTCAGCAGCGAGGATATCATGGTGCAGGACTACTTGTTCTCGCAATCTGACCTTGTCCGCGCGACTGGGGGTGAGCGGGCACGAAGAAATCTTACGACTCTTGCTGAGAAACATCGTGTTCCTCTTGCCGGTCATTGGCATAAGTTCAGTTTCATCGTCATCGCCCGTGAATTCCTAGACAGACAGGCCTCTGAGATTGCAGAGTTAGCCTCACTTGACGTGTGCGCATGGGACCAGCAGGGGTGTTTCTCCCCGCAGGAGATTTATGTAGAGACCGGAGGGACTGTGTCACCGAAAGAATTCGCAGGGTTGCTGGCAAAGGAAATGAAGAAAACAACCCGTGCGCTCCCCAAGGGGACGAACTCTGGGAAGATGCAGGTGCTGGATGGGTACTATCAGTATTTCACGAAGGAGATCATGGGAGAGCCAGTGAAGATCTTTCCTTCAAAGGAAAATCAGTGGTTGGTGATCTATGATGAGAGTAACCCGAACTGTGAGCCATCACCGCTGTTCCGTGTCATTCGTATCAAACCCATTACCGATATCATGGATATCCCGCAGAAGGTCCACCCGCTTAGTTCGTTCTTACAGACGGTTGGTGTAGCAATTCCCCAGGAGCGGTTGCTTGCGTTTGCCGATGCGATAGGACAGGTGGGTGCAACGAATTTACGCACGATCAGTGGGATGACGCTGCAGAAAGCCTGGGAGCCATGGGACGGTCGGTTCCCGTTACAGGAACTTTTTGAGCATGATGCGATCCATTGGGTCAGCATTGATACAAAAGACATGGATGCAGAGATAAAAAATGCTCTGCAGAGGAAACGGTCGATTGTCCATGAGTAGTTCTCTGTATAAAAGACCCGTAATAAATTATGATTTTTTATCAGACAAAAAGGAGAAAAACCAATTCTTCAGATCTCAATAACTAAGGTAGCATCTCCTTGACAGGATAGCATAATCTTTATAGAGACAATCATGATAAATTGCAGACATAGGTAACGATGGACTATGCAGGACTACAATCTTGATACGATCCGAGAACACATCATCGGAAACAATATTGTGTTTACCACACCATTCGGAGAGCGTCATCTGCTCTATGCAGATTACACAGCATCAGGTCGTAGTGTGACCTTCATCGAAGAACGCATTCAGACGATCCTCGCCTCGTACGGTAATACCCATACCCAAGATGATTACTCTGGCAAATACCTCACCACCCTTTTACATCAAGCTGAGCAACGAATCAAAGAAATCGTAAACGCAGGTGAACATGGGAAAATCATCATGACTGGTTCCGGAGCGACCGGTGCTCTAAAAAAACTCCAGGAGATAATAGGCGTCTACATCCCTCCAACAACGAAAGATTTCCTCTACCAGACCATTCAGACGTCGACTCATAACCCACATCAGATCATCACCCATATAAAACAAAACCGTCCGGTGGTCTTCATCGGACCATACGAACATCATACCAACGAACCGATGTGGCGAGAAGCACACGCCGATGTCGTCGTCATCCGCCTTGATAAAAACGGAAAAATCGATCTGCAGGACCTCGAACACAAACTCTCAGACCCGCAATATACAAATCGCCGGAAATTCGCATCGTTTTCGGCAGGTTCAAACGTCACCGGCATACGAACACAAGTCTACGACATCGCACGCATCTGCCATCGACAAGACACGTTCATATTCTTCGACTTCGCAGCAGTCGCACCGTACATAACGATAGACATGAATCATGACAAAGAATCCTCTTTCGATGCGATTTTTTTCTCTCCACATAAATTCCTTGGCGGACCAGGAACTTGCGGTGTTCTTGTCTT
>DATMWV010000116.1:0-2566 GCA_035562195.1 Thermoplasmatota archaeon | reverse complement strand
GAACCAATCTTCACCACTATGTTGTATAACAAAATTCGAAATATTGATGTAATTTGCTAAAATATAAACTACATCTCCGCTCCCTTGTCCATCAATAATTGTAGACGTTCTATTTTCCCCTTTAAGGTTGATGCTTTTATTCACGATTAGATTTTCATAATACGGTGAAGAATTATCATAAACAAAAACAGTATCACCATCAGATGCATTATCAATCGCATCCTGAATCCTTGTATAATTCCCTGGTCCACTCCCACCGACATACAACCAAGTCCCTCTTGGTGCTGGTAGTGGTTTCTCGGTATTCTGTGCAATCGCTGGAATGATACCTATCCCAACGAACAAGAGAATGATTCCAATCACCAAATACTTACCAAGCAGAAGTTTCTTATCCATTCCTTTCTCCCTAATCAACACTTTCACCTAATTCCAACAATAAAAGGACCTAGCATGAACGCAATCTTTGTTACTGATTCTTCACCAGCGTTTAGTGCTTTTGCAGTAATGACGATGCTGATTTTACCAAATCCAATAAAGGTTCCGACACTGACAGGTGTTGATGCTCCAGCGGCAAGGGTCGCTATGGTTCCTGTGGCTGTTGCGTTTACTCGTTTCAGCAGACCACCGGTCACAGCGATTGACCATTGGACATTGTTTGCATCGTTTTCACCAACGTTTGATACATCAGTTTTTATCCCCATTGGTCCTTTGAGGTTCCCAATTGATAGTTCCGCAAGATCAGAGCCTTCGATGATGGCACCAATTCCCCATCGACCATCAACTTCTGGAAGCTCTTCATGTAACGTACCCCAGTAGTCGTTTAAATATACAAAATCGCTTTTATTAGGGACATGGGGTCCAGATAAGGTGTCCATCCATGCATAATACCCGCCAGGACCAGGACCCATGTAGTACCATTCCACCGCAACCCAGAGTTCCTCATGTCCACTGAGATTTACAGGTGTCACTAGAGGAATTGTGATAATGCCTGTGGTATCTAACGTAGCGGTTGTATCACTGACAATGACTGCTCCTGGATTTGTTGGAGTTGTTCCTTTGTCATAGATATAAATTTTGACATCCATTGAAGGGCAGCCATTATCCGCTGAAAATGCAATATTCACTTTTGTCATGGTCCAGTCTGCATATGTTCCCATTTCATCCTGAGTCAATCGAATACCGGATTTCCAAATGCAAGGATGGCACATTACTCCTATCACTTGATCGAGGTTTTCTTCAATGTAATATTTTATTTCCGTTTCACCCTTGGATGAATCAGAAAGAGCCAATGTTTTTGTTATCGCGGAAAACGGGGCTTTCAGCGGGAATGTTGCCATCACCGTTGTTGAAGACACAACGAGAATAACAACAATAATCAATGCTCCTAGCTTTACGAATTTCATCATTCGATTTTCCACTTGCTTTCCCCCGTATACTATTTTATAACACTGTTCTCCTATAAAAAGAATATCCTTGGAGACAGAAACATTGACACGGTTTTACACCCTCAAGGTTTTTTGTGCGAAATCAAAAGATTAAAAAAAAAAAGATTGGTGGCTAATATTGCCCCATTAGGTGCCTTATTATTGGGAAAATATGTGGGAACCGCTCGAATAACTTCATCCAGAATGATTGAAATGGTATATTGTACGAGGTTGGCATTGTTATCGATAGTGTTCCCCAACCACTTTCAGTCCCATAGATATCCTTTGCTTTGGCTTTGATTATATAAGTTCCCTTTTTGGACCAGGTATGTGATTTGGTTATTAAATCTCCTGATGGATAAGGACCGATCCAGCTGCTGTTTGTATTGTCCCCCCAGTCGATGAAGTAGTACACCTCATCACCTTCAGGGTCTGTTGTCGTGAAATTATAATTAATAGCGACCTTTATTTTTCCCTTTGTCGGGCCTGTTATAGTTGGTGGATTTGGTGGTTCATTTTCACTTTCTCTCATGAACACGTACGCAGAACCAGAATATGATCCCAGATCATCATCGTACCGTGCTCCGATGAGGGCAATGTCACTATCAATAGAAACTGAATGACCAAAAGAGTCACCGTTGTCTGAGGCGAGAAGCTTTTGCTGCTGTGTCCAAGTGGTGCCGGTCCGTGTGAATACGTACACCGAATTATTATAGGTTCCGATGAGGGTGGTGTCACCCGATAGAGAAACAGAAACGCCAAAATAATGCTGTGGTGCACCGTCTGAAGCAAGGACCTTCTGTTGCAGTGTCCAAGTGGTGCCAGAACGGATGAAGATGTACGCTGACCCAGATTCGTCTCCAATGTCATCATCACCAAATGCTCCGATGAGGGCAGTGTCACCATCTAGAGAAACAGAAACACCAAAAGTGTCATCTAATGAACCGTCTGAGGCAAAGAGTTTCTGTTGCTCTGTCCAGGTGGTGCCCGTGCGAGAGAATACATACGCTGACCCGGCATGGAATTCGTTGGTAATATCCCAATGTGCTCCTATGAGGGCAGTATCACCAGAAATAGAAACAGAATTGCCAAACTGGTCGCTCCAACCCCCATCTGAGGCGATAAGTTTTGCTTCCTGTGTC
>DATMWV010000115.1:0-3651 GCA_035562195.1 Thermoplasmatota archaeon | reverse complement strand
GTCAAATATCCTTTTAAAAAAAACAGCAAATGTTTCTTCTTATATTTTTATTGATAAAAAATCTCCTCAAAAACGGTCTTTCTCCTAGGATTTTCTCCTAGCACCCACCTATCTAATAAAAAACCGATTCATTCTTCAGGTGGGTAAAGCATATATACTCTGTTATCATTAATATTCAGTAGTATTAGAGATAGGGGAAACAATATGAAGAATAGAACTAAACAAAAAAGTACCATAGGCAAGTTAGGTGTCGTTTTTGTCATTTGCTTTGCAATGATCATGACATCTGCAGTAACATCGATTGGAAATGCTTCCAAACTCGATCAGCTGATGCTGAACAATCGAATGGTCTATACCTTTGATTTTCAAGAACCAGGCCTTCAAGCAACAAACGCGGACTATACGAAAATTACTCTCCCTGGATGTCTGACTGTAGGAAAGACAGCAGGAGACCCAGCGGTACCGGTAAAAATCGTTACCTTGCTTCTTCCACCGAACAAAACAGTCTCACGGATCAATGTGCTTGGAACACCAGTGACTTTGGATACAAAAGGTATCGATTTGAATCAAAAACCTATGTTCCCACAACAGCGGTCCGTTCCTTTTGGCAGTGATGAACCCTATGAGTTTATCATGAACTCAAATGTGTACACATCAGATGCGTATTATCCGACGACACGGTACGCTGACTACGCGATTGGGTATTCCCATGGGTATGCGATTCTTTCTTTGAGCCTGAATCCGGTTCAATACAACCCAGTGCAAGGAACCCTGGTCTATTATCCTAAGATGACGCTCAGTATCAGTTTACAACCACAGAGTACCCCAAACCAGTTTTATAGCAAGAATCCTGCTGATATGACCTATGTGCGATCCTTGGTTTCAAACCCTGAGATTGCGCAGCTGTATGAGAGAAGTGATATGCCGACGTTTGAGTACCCTGGCGGGCTTTGTGACCCCAGTGGGAATTATGATTATGTGATTATCACCACGACGCAGAACGGGCTTGATTATTGGGATACGACTGGTTCAACTCCTTATAACTGGGATAGCCTCATGGATCATCATGCGGCTGATGGACTCACTTGTACCCTGGTGACAGCTGAAGATATTGACGCTTGTGCTGATTACCAAGGCACCACTCCATTCAATGATAAGCAAGCACACATCCGTGAGTTCTGTAAGGATGCCTATGAAGACTGGGGGACCCGATATATCCTGATTGCTGCTGATTCGACCCCGATCCCTGCCCGGCAGATGCATTATGTCTATGAAGGGAATGTCGATGCTGACATCTACTGGAGCAACCTTGATAACGATTTCAACAACGACCATGATTCTCAATGGGGTGAAGCTGGAGACAGTGGCTTTGACCTCTATGCGGAGATATACATTGGGCGGATCACCTGTGATGTGCCCCAGGATGTCTCCAACTGGTTGACGAAAAGCTTCTTCTACGCGGAAAGCACCGATGCTGACTACCTTGACAATGGAGGTTTCTATGGTGGAGATACCGGATGGAACGCACAGGGAGATGACTTCGTGGATTACAGTGCTATTAAAGGGACTGATGACTGGCTCGGACCAAACCCTGATGACCCTGGGCAGTTCCCCACATGGGTAGGCTTCCAGTATGGTTTTGAGACCTGGAACGAGGTTAACTCTGGGAACCAGTTCAACCTCTCCGTGAAATACACTGAAGAACCGCCAAACCCGGGTTGGAGTGGTCAAGGGGCTTCTGGCTTCCGAACCGCGATTAACAATGACCTGGTGACGATTATCAGTGGTATTGCTCATGCGAACAATCAAATGTCCTTAGATGTCGGTGCAAGCTCCTGGGCTTCTGACTACCATAACACACGACCGTTCTTCATCCATGATTACGGATGCCACTGTGGTGATTTTGACGATGGTGATGATGGTATCATTGAGACTATGCTCTTCCATTCGGATGTTGAACTGGCTTTCGGCTGTGTCTATAACACTGGGTACGGCTGGGGGCAGTTCGAATCAACCAATTCAAGCAGCGCGTTCCAAGCCAAAGCCTTCTGGGATTATTTCCTTGATATGGAGAATAATTCTGGGGCGTTTAGTAACTGGCAGTTTGGAGTCGGACATGCCTGGTCAAAGGACCAGATGGCACCGATGATCGACTGGGATTATTCCTATGGGACCTGGCGTGGTGTGATCGAATGCTGTCTGCTCTTTGGCGACCCAGCACAGATGTTCAAAACTCCGACCCCAAGCCAACCACCCACTCAACCGATAAAACCTGTTGGTCAAACGCTTGGGATATGGAACGTTGAGTACACCTACACCAGTTCAGCAACAGAACCAGATGGTGAACAACTCTTTTACCTGTTTGACTGGGGTGACGGAACGACCAGCGGATGGCTTGGGCCATACACCTCAGGGGCGACCGGTACTGCATCTCATAGCTGGACGGCGCTTGGGACATACAACGTCAAAGTAAGAGCACGGGACGTCTGGGGTGCGGGAAGCAAATGGTCAGATCCATTGGCAGTCACCATCACTGATAACAACATACCAACTATCCCTGAGATCACCGGACCTGCTGAAGGAGTACCCGGCAATGACTACCTCTATAATTTCGTCTCAGAGGATCTTGATGGCCATACCGTCTATTATTTCGTTGACTGGGGTGATAACACGACCTCAGGATGGCTTGGTCCTTATATTCAAGGCACCATGATCCATGTGACCCATTCATGGTCTGAGACAGGCACCTACATCGTCAAAGCAAAAGCAAAGGACTCCATGAATGGCGAAAGCGACTGGGGCACCCTTACGTTCGTCGTACCCTTTGAAGTCAGCTTCAACAGTGCAACCCAGCAGTTCTTCACAAACCTCCTGCTTCGACAGGGAAACAATAATTAAAGACCAACAGAACAAAAACCAACCCTCTCTTTTTTTTCTTTTTTTCTATTTTTTTTATAAAAAATCTTTTCGTCCCATGAACCTATCCTCTTTAATGGACGGATGAAGTACTGGTGCAATGACAAATCTGAATTTCAACGAGCCATATCGTTTCTAAGAGATGAAACACTCTTCAGAAAACGCTGAAATGGGCAAGTCATATACAAACGGGGTCTGTGATACAAACCCTAAATGTAGCTATCCAGACTAAAGTGTTCTTGTATGGTCATTTACAAAGAACCCATTCTCAAAAGCGATTATCTATCTGAATAGGGGGACAGATATCTATTATTTCAAATGATCTCACGAACCAAACGAAACGCGAAGTCAAACGTTTTTTCTGAAAACCCTTTCGATCATTTCGGAAATTTTCCCTGGTTTCGTTTATGAAATTAAATTTTTCTCATTGAAATCTGACCTCTTATGATGTTCTAAAAAAATGTTTTGAATTTGATTTTTTTTCTGATATACCCTTTCATTCATACAGAAGTTTCTACAAAACAGGAATGATGCAAAGAAGAAAAAACGACTATTGATACAGAGAGGCATTTATGAAACATTTGAATGGTGGTGTTTCAGAGCGCCCAAAGACATCTAAAGTATATGATGAAAATATCATAATAGTCTTTCCTTATCTTTCTGGATTTACTTTGGAACTTTCTAAACAATCAATCATCATTCCCTTTCGATCATTTCGGAAATTTTCCCTGGTTT
>DATMWV010000114.1:0-4923 GCA_035562195.1 Thermoplasmatota archaeon | reverse complement strand
TTGAGGACAGATGATTTGGCAATGCATGCATCCTATCAATGCGTTATGGGATTGCACAGGTATCGATGGAGGAAAGTCCCCCTCATTTTCATTAAAATAGGTGAGGCAATGATCTGCGTGAATGAGAAGTCGGTCTTGAGGGATACACTGGGTCGGACATGCATGTTGGCATAAAGAACACGAAGTACATGATTTCATAAGTTCTTTTTCACACCATGTATCGATAGGAAATTCGTAATCGGTGTAAAATGCTTCCAATCGGGTATAACTTCCCATTCCATCAACATAGCAGAGGTTGTTTTTCCCATAGTTTCCCAGTCCGCTTCTCACGGCAAGTAGTTTCATTGGTAGGATCGCACGTTCGACAGAGTACCCTTGTTTGCTCAAAATCGTAGATAGGATTTCTTTGCAGATGGCTCGAATCTTCGTATAGAGGTAGGTTGGTGGGATGATGGTCTGATATCGTTTTCCCTGATGAAAAAACGCTATGTTGGTGATTTTTTGTGGGATTCCTATGACAATGATCGAGTGTGCGTTTGTAAGGGTTGAAGGGGGATGAAAGACGAATTGGTTATAATTTTGTTCATAGAATTTTTTTGTAATAATGCCATCGCGTTGCCATCCATTGATTTCTGTTTGTAACTCTGTCAAATGAAGGGTTGAAACAGTTTTAAATTTCGCATGGAGTTGCTCGAATTCCGATTGTAGCATATCGGGTATCGTTCTCATATCCAGCACCGACCGTGTATGAGAATGAATCGTTTCCTTAACAGGGTTTGCACCGTTCGTAGGATTCATTCTTTCAAGGTGATTTATAAAGGTGTGGCAAAAACTATAAATAGTAAATGTTATATATACATAACATAATGTTAGAAATAACAAATAAAAAGTTATCACTAACACACAAAAATGAAAGGTGAAAAAAAATGAAAGCGAAAAAAGAAATTATTGTAGCAACCGTACTTGTTGCGATGGTGCTGGTGACCCTGTTTTTATATTTAATGGGTACACGTGAAATCGAATATAATCAAATCGTGAGTATTGGAATAGTCTTAGTACTCGTTGGCTTAGCGATGTACATCATATGGGACAAAATAAGAAATATTCAAAAAGGATTACCAGCAAAAGACGAACGGGTAATATCCATTAGCCATAAAGCAGGATACTACGGGTTTATCGCAGCAATCTGGAGTGCAGTATTAATTCCAACGATGATAGACATTATTTTCGGATATGAACTTGACGCAGGGGACATTTCAGCAATTGTGGTACTTGTCTCAGGATTCGTATTTGTCGCATCGTACTTATACCTCTATCAGAAAGGGAAATAATTATGAAAACACGCATCAAAGAACTCCGAGCACGCTACGACCTTACCCAAGAGGACTTAGCAAAAAAGGTAGGAGTCAGAAGAGAAACCATCCTCTTCATAGAAAAAGGAAATTACAATCCTTCATTGCAACTCGCACACGACATTGCCAAAGCCTTACAGACAACAATCGATGACCTCTTCGTATTTGAGGAAGAATAATATCACATACTATGACAGCAGATTGATCTTACAGAAAATTTTTAAAATAAATATTTATCTAAGGTTCCATGCGTACAACAAGATCCTCAGTCATACTACTGATCTTTTTAGCAGGTTTATTTCTCATATCAACAATAAACACAACAGCACAAGAAGAACCATTCAACGATGACACGACGATTAACGTTGGAATCTATGTTATCTCCATAGGTAACTTTGAGTTTACAAAAGGAACCTACATCCTCGATTTTTATCTGATGTTCCAATGGGAGAACAGCAACATCTCCCCAAGCGGCTTTGAATTCATGAACGGACGAGCGACCTCGAAAGAAAAAATCTACGATGTACGAACCAACGGTTCATCGGAGGTCTGGTACCGGGTTCAAGCAAGTCTGTTCATCACCCCGGAATTCAACAGATACCCCTTCGATTCACAGGATTTAAAAATCATCATAGAAGATTCAGCATACAATATCTCCACAATCACCTATTCAACCATGCCTGAGATACTTGGTGTCGACGAACAGTTCCAAATCGCAGGATGGAAAGTCCAATCATCTACTATGAATGCCTCGACCCACGAGTACCCCTGGGGTGAAGAATACTCCCAACTCACCTATACGATAAAACTAGAACGAGACGCTGGGCTTACCGCAGCAAAATTACTCCTACCCCCGATCATCTTCTGCATCGTCTCTGGGTTATCGTTCTTCTTTAAGGCAGATAAGATTACCCATCGTCTCGGCCTTGGGACCAGCATGCTGATCTCTGCAGTGATGTTCCATCTCAGTCAAACCTCATCGCTTCCCCCGCTCCCATCATTGATCCTCATTGACAAAATCATGATCGCGGTCTACGCGTTTCTCGCATCATCACTTTTTGCTACAACACTTATCTACATCGATGATGAGTACTGGAAAGAAGTTGATTATACAAAAACGGTAAACACCATCGGGGGGCTCTTAACAGTCATCCTTCCGTTTCTGGTGTTTGGTTTGCTGTATTTCATCTAACCTTGATTAGAGGAGGACAGATATTTCTCATAAGATTAAAAGACTCGCAGCCATAAGAGCCATCCCTAGGATGAACCCAAGAATAACGGTATGACTATGACCATAACGATGTGCCATAGGCAGAAGCTCATCGATTGAGATGTACACCATAATTCCTGCAACAAAGGCTAATAATGAGGAAAGTAACAAGGGTGACAAAAACGGCAGGAGAATAACAAATCCGATCACCGCACCCAGCGGTTCAGCCAAACCAGCTAAAAAAGAATACCGGAACGCTTTTTTCCGGTCACCAGTAGCATAGAAAATCGGAACAGAAACTGAAATACCCTCAGGGATGTTATGAATCGCTATTGCAAGGGCTATGATGATTCCAAGTCGTACATCACTTAGTGCTGTTCCAAACGTTGTAAGCCCCTCAGGGAAATTATGAACCGCGATAGCAAAAGCAGTAAACAACCCGGTTCTCAACAGGGTCTTATCTACCTTGAGGACTTGCCCATCCGGCATCTCCTTGTAATGATGCGGATTTCGTGATTCAGGAATAATCATATCAATAAACGCAATAAGCAGGATTCCGAAGAAAAAAACCACGACACTCGTGAACTGTCCGACTGTTATGACGGACTTTGGTAAAAGTTCAACAAAGGAGACATAAATCATCACACCAGCAGAAAAACCTAACGAGAAGGATAGGTAAATCGTCTTTGGTTTCTTAATGAAATACGCGATAAGACTCCCAATTCCTGTGGAAAGACCTGCAAGGAGCGTGAGCAGAAAGGCAAAGATAATTTGTTGTGATATTTCCATTCGTACCTCTTATATTTCATCTTTTAATAAGTGTTCGTAAAAAGTTGAAGTTCCAGTTTTTAGGATTTCCTGAATGATATGTTCGGTTGTTTTCCCAACACCCTTGATGGTACACAATTCATTACGTATTGTTGACAAAGGGACTTCTAGCAGCGAGAGAGAATATGCAGCGTATCCAAACGGTGATTTCTTGCCTTCGAGTTTGAGTAAATAATCAAGATGCTCTAGTATCACAATAACCAAATCGTTCTCACAAAGAATATCTTTAAAAAGTTTTAGTGGGATTCGTTTTGGAATCTTGTACTGTTTCATAAGAGTGTTAAATGTCAGATGCAGCTGGTCATAATATTCATGAATCGCTTCTCCCCATTTGCTGTCTTTGTAAATCATCTGATATTCTACTTTGTATTTCGGATAATACCTTTGGAGGATATCGAAAAAATATTGTTTTTGTCTTCCTTCTTTCAGCGTCATTCCACCAAAGATGATGAAATCCACTCCAATCTCTTTTGCATCCTGCAGTGTTTTTTCCATCACCTCTTTCGTATCTGTGATAAAAGGAATAACCGGTAAGAGAAACATCCCACAAGAGATTCCTTGGTCTTTTAGAAAAGAAATGGTCTCAAGGCGTTTCTGGGGTGAAGGAACACCAGGCTCAAATATCCTACTGATCGTCTCATCTGTGGAAGAAAAACTAAAACTGACGATCACGTTATTCTTTTCATTGATTTTTTTAAGGATATCGACATCTCGTTTCACTAGAGTTGACTTTGTGAGAACATGGACGGGAAATTTGGTTTCAGAAAGAAGTTCAAGGGTTTTCCGGGTCAACTCGTATTTCTCTTCGACAGGTTGATAGCTATCACCGACACCACCACCAACCATGATATATCCAGGTTTCATTGGGGTGCGTTTTCGTTTTGGATCTAACTCACGGCGTAACACTTCCAAGGCATTGACTTTCACCGTAACATCGCTGCCAAACTCCCCTTCAACATAATATCCTTCAGCTCGTCCATCGCAATAGACACAGTTGTGGGTGCAGCCTCGATAGAGGTTCATCCCATACCTTGAAAGAAACCAGGAATCGATTTTTTTATGTTTTCGAAGAATCGATTTTGCTTCTATTTCTTTAATTGTCAGAGCTATTCACCTTTTTTGGATCACAATTCACAGGATTTACAGTCTTGAGAAGCGCATTCCTTGTTTTCCTGTTTCCATTCTAAAGCCCATTTCTTAATATCCCTTATGATGCGGATGAAATCTTTTCCGCTGTCGGTTAATGTGTATTCGCATTTGATGGGAAAAACATTGGTATCGATATTCTTCGTAATCAGTCCTTGTTTTTCAAGTTCTCGTAGTCTGGTGGAAAGTATCTTTGGTGTGATATCAAGAAGGCTTTGTTTTAGCTCTGAATAGCGTTTCGTTCCTTGTGTTTTATAGAGTTCAAGTAGGATAAGAAGCGTCCATTTCTTGGAGATGAAGTCGATTGTTCGGTAGATAGTACATGTTTCATCCATAGTATCCTTTTAGATACTATCACCCATAAATACCTTTGTATCTATTATATAC
>DATMWV010000113.1:0-15997 GCA_035562195.1 Thermoplasmatota archaeon | reverse complement strand
GTTTTTACACCAGCTGCAGTGAGAACTTTCTTTACATTCTCTTCGTTAATAGGTTGGCCTGCGGAATGCAGAAGCATCGCACTATATACATACTCCATAGCTTGTTCCTCCTACTATGTTGGGGTTTTTTCGCCCTCTTTACTAACAGGTTTCGCCTGTGATGAAACAGACAGCATCGAAGCTTGTGCCTTGGCAAGAAGCGACTTCATGGAATCCTTGGTGTAAATGTTCTTTTCCACCGCAAGAGTATGTGCGCTCCGATACGCCTTTGCTAACAGAGGACGAATCGTCTGGGCGTTCGCCCAACCCGTCTCCATCGCCAGGCCTAATGCAGTAAATGATGCTGTTCGTAACTGGCCCATGAACCGATCCATGTCAATATCAAGGACGTCAGATCGGTAAATATCACCGTTTTCATAGACGGCGTTTAATTTCAATCCAAGTTCAATAGGGAAAATATCAAGACGAGAAAGCATTTGAGCAAGCTCTCGTGAAATCTTTTGTCCTGCTTCGACAAGGACTTTATCACTTTTAATGACGACTTTCCCTTCCGAGATAGCAGCTGGGATTCCTGCCTTTTGAAGCTCCCCGACGATCGGTCCTGGTTTGAAAGGTGTATCACCTGCAAGGACTTCGATATCACGAGATGCAGTCTCGCCACCTTTTGCAGGGGCGTTCTTCCGGGTCGCTTTAATCTCTTGAAACAGTGCAAACGGGTTCATATCAGTTGCTATGATTGCAGCTTGGCCGTGCACTTCGTTTTTCAAGGCACTGATGCCCTTTATCTGACTTTCAGCGTCATCTAACGCCTTTAAAATCAACGTGTTCTTCGATGCACGGATCTGAGCTTTCGCCCTGATACCGCCTCTCATCTGCTGAAGCTGTGGAGCTGGAATACCTCCAATATCAATGATACCGATGATTTTATGGTGAGTCATCAGAGAAGTGATCTCTGAGACCTCCCCGTGTTTCCATGATGCGACATGCGCCATAACGTAACACCTTTATACTATTCGCATTGGCGGCCCCATGCTTGTTTTTACGTACACTGAGCCGATATTCAATTTCCCGCGTTCAAGTTTTCCTTCAAGTCGTTTTAAAATAGCGTCAATGTTCTCTGCGATATGTTCCGTGTTCATCTCTTCTCGACCAACCGTTGCATGGATAGTCTTTGTAGTCTTTGACCGGACTTTCACGGTTTTCCGCAGACTTTTTGCAACACCGGCGATATCAATGGTTGGCGGTACTGGTTTTGGCATTTTCCCCCGAGGACCCAGGATGATACCGAGTGTTTTACCAATCGTGGGCATTAATGGTGCCTCGGCGATGAAGAAATCATACTCGTCTGCGATCTTCTTGAATTTTTTCTTATCTTTTGCGAGTTCCTCGATTTCCTCAGGTTTAATTAATAAATCAACGTGATTTTTTGATTTTAGGGCAAGATCCCCACTAGCAAAGAGAGCAAGTTTCGCCTCGGTCCCTCGACCATGAGGCAGCATTACTTCATCTTCAATACGGTTTTTCGCATCGTTCATGTCGATGTTCTTGAGGTTTATGACGACGTCTACCGATTGTTTGAACTTTCGCTCAAGTTTCTTTGATTCTTCAATTGCTTTTTTAACTGCTTCTACAGTTTTACTGTCTGCCATGGTACATCATCGACGCTCTTGGGTATATTTGTTACTCCAGAGGGTAACGTAGTTCTCGGGAATAAGAATCTTATTTATAAAAGTTTGTGTCATAGAGATTAACGTCAATCAGAGGTGATTCTTTCGAGAATTAACGTAAAGACATCCTCCGGGTCACGGATTTTCCGTAGTTCCTTTTTCCCGATAATAGGGGTTCCTTCCAGGTTCTTCTTATTGACATCTTTATCAGTAAAGACGACAGCATGTTTCTTTGTGATCTTTGAAATACTGCTGATGAAATGAGCTTTTTCAGCAAGTTTCCTGTTGTATTCCTGGACGCAGGTCAGAAGGATTTTTTCCTTTTCTTTGCTGAGAGCCTCAAACGGACAACGATCCATGGGGATAACATGGTAGCCGATTTTTTGAAGCAACGTAAAGATCTCCGATTGTAGTTCTTTTGTATCTCCTTGGTCTTTTTTGTAGAACGGTAACTGCTTGGTTTCCATCAAAAGTGGTTTGAGTAGATCA
The DNA here is from genome assembly GCA_035562195.1 of Thermoplasmatota archaeon. Lineage (GTDB taxonomy): Archaea > Thermoplasmatota > E2 > DHVEG-1 > DHVEG-1 > SM1-50. Next base: position 13,841 of record DATMWV010000113.1, on the reverse strand, counting down.
ATAGGTATGGTCACTGTTTCTTCAAACATCTCCTCGATCCGGTCAGCGATATCGATTCGTGCACTCATCCCATCTTCATACATCCGGACTGTGCGACGTGAGACTCGAACATGATGTGCAAAACTGCCTAGTGAAATATTTTTCTCCTGACGTAATCGTCGTATTTTTTCCTGGTCAAGATTCACGTATAACCCACCAGGGGCTGCATAAGCTCGTACAGGGATTTCCTCAAGTAAATGGTTTTGTAATGTTGCTGCTGTCAGGGTTTGGATGCCGAACCTGAAATACACCACGTCATCCTCAAGGTCATTCATCCCATTCTTTTCCCCGATCAGCAGGGGAGTCGCTTTGAGCAGATACGCAAGCGCATGCAGTTCATGGGCAACATCCTCAGAGAGTCCATCGATATTTGACAGGACTTTGATGATAAGCAGGGTTTCTTCTCGTCGTGCCACTAAATCAAAACCAGGGAGACGTAACGCACAGGGGTCAGAGACTGAAAAACCCGCGTTCCCTAAAAACTCTCTGATGTTGGTAAGCAGTTCGATTCTATCCATAGGTAATGAAGCTTAAAGTACGACCTCTCTAATAACGTTTTTGGTGAATAATCATCTGGATAGGTATCGACGACACCGACTCGGTTACCGGCGGGTGCACCACGTATGTGGCGCGGACCGTCATTCAAAAAATCATTCAGAACTATGAGATTATCGGCTATCCACGGCTCGTCCGCTTAAACCCAAATGTCCCCTGGAAGACCCGGGGAAACGGAGCCTTATGTATCCGTGTTGGGAAGACGAGTGGTGGTATCAAACGCAAAATCGGAGTGATCAATGGAAAAGATGTGTTCTGCTCATCTACATCAAACGCTGACCTTGATAAAAGCCAGCAGAAACACCTAGCAATGATTGTGAAGGAAACTGTTGAAACACAAGCACGAATTGATGATACGAATACAAATCCAGGGTATGTTTTACTCGCTGAAAGACCAGATGATGAATTATACTGGAAGGCTGTAACGACGATTGTTCCCCTTGATGAAGTCCAGAGCCTCTTGCAGAAACACGATGCGATCTTTGAAGGATACAAAAACAGTCGTGGCTTGATTGGAGCGACCGCAGCGATTTGCTGGGAACCAGGTGAACGGACCTTCGAGTTGATCACCTATCGACCCGAAGAACGATGGGGTTCGAGACGAGTGGTTGATGCACTCTCCGTTCAACATATGGATGCGAATTGTCCCAGCACCTTTGATAACTATGATGTGACAAATCACCATAATCGCATCGTACCGAACTCACCCTGCCCGATTCTGTATGGGATCCGGGGTGATGATCCAGAGTCTCTGATGACTGCATCGATGCTGGTGAAATCTGAACCTATAGATAGCTGGATGATGTTTGAGACGAACCAGGGGACGGATAATCATCTGCAGAACAAATCAATCAATCAAATCAAGCCTTTTGAATCAGTGATCATCCAAGGAGTTGTTCTTGAAAATCCCTTCACGATTCAAGGTGGTCACGTCCTCTTCAGGATACAGGATAACACCGGGACAATTCACTGCGCGGCATATGAGCCAACAAAAGAATTCCGCCATAGCGTACGAGGACTTTCAGGTGGAGATCTTATGGATGTCTATGGAGGGGTGCGTGAACATCCTCTCACCATCAACCTTGAAAAAATATGCGTCAAAAAACTTTCAACTGTCACTGAAAAGATAGAAAATCCGGTGTGTCCAAAGTGCAGGAAACATATGAAATCAAAAGGTACCAACCAAGGTTATAAATGTATAAAATGTGGGACGACCAGTTCACAGCCACGTCTGCAGCAAAAAACAAGATCGATCAAACTAGGTTTTTATGAAGTCCCGATCTGTGCCCGACGACATCTCAGCAAGCCACTCAAACGAATGACGCAACATTCCACGATTGCTGCTACCGGAACCTCAGATACTCTATGATGGAGACCCCTTCTACTGTCTCCATATGGCCATCGACGACAATCGTCCCTGTGCATCGGACATGGTACCGCCAGTAATTGATAAATCCTAACATCTCGGTATGGTCCACGCTGAAGACTTCCATATCGATGACAAGGAAAACATGTTCGGTGATGGTCTCAATGTTGAAAAACCATGGGACGCGCTTGAAATGATCAAGGGAGATATTGTCTGTTGAGAACCAGATGGTCTCTGATGGTATTTCGAGATATCCATCGTCTTGTGTGTTCACCACCATTATCGGAAGTTGTGTCAGCCGTGTGGTACGTATCTCTGCCCAGGTGACTGTGTAATTCGATGAGCTGCAGGTTCCCCAGAACCACCCGAAATGCAATGCGATCCGCGGGCCGATCCCCCAGTTATGGTCATGATACCCGGTCCCGGTCACATTTATTGTCGTATTGCTAATGGTGATGGTTCCTGTTACGTTTGCGCGGGGGAGAATCACAGCCCACCAGTCACCTGTTTGTTGCTGTCGTTTCCAACCTTTTGTACATCCTACATATTGTATTGATATAGCACCATCAGGGTTTTTGATGGTCACATTATAGATGAAGCACTCTTTTAAGGCATCGTATGTTCCGAGAATGACTTGGTTGCCTTCGATGAACACAGATGGGATGTCAGAGGATGCAGAAAAATCTCTGAGGAAATATTTCTCATAACTTTTCATTATAATTGATCCTTGCTGATAAAGGGTGAGTCGTGTCGTGACTATCCCTCGTGCGAAGATATTAAGGACTTGTACACCAAGGGCGAGTGAGTACCCGTTGTCGAGTTTCGCATCGAAATACCACCATTCGATGAAGGGAAGCGTTCCTCGACCATGGAACGCATCATCTCGTAATGTGATGTCCTCAATTGATGTCGTATGGTCGTGAAGAGCGATAAGGGTACCACCAGCTGGTATGGTTGATAAAAATGTGCTGAAGAGAACAATTGAAAGGACGGTGATCTTTCGCCTCATAGGTGTCATTGTTGCATTCACCTGCAGTATTTATATACTTTCTCCAATATTTATAGATGATGTTGGAAAAATGGATCGTTGATGGTGAATAATCCAGCGTAATACTTTTTAAGGGATGATTGCTTCTCTGTCTCGACTAACAGGATACGCGGGTGTAGTGTAGTCTGGTATCACTTAAGCTTGCCAAGCTTAAAACTCGGGTTCAAATCCCGGCGCCCGCACTCACCTATTTGATTCTCATTACGGAAGTTAATAGATAATATATGATATCATTGCGAAGGAAAAGTTTTTTTTATTTTATCTAAAATCCCTAAAAGAAACAGATACTCACGTTGTTATTTTTGTTGTATCATTTCATTATATTCATTCGTGGGAGGTTTTTATGGTCCAAGTCATTGGTCAGAACTACAAGTATCACTCCCTATGAATACCTACATATGAAGGTCGCTTTCTTTTTGTATTATACGTTACTTGCATAAATACCAGGACAGAGAGATGCACATGCAAGCAGTAGTGCAAGTGCATACGCAGCGAGGTATCCGGTAGCGAATACTTTATTAAAAGAGGTACTATTCGTTTTTTTAACGGGTACGATGGGATGCTGGAACAAACAACGATAGACCGCTCTATCGAGATTAAACGATCGGTTGCGATACGGGCACTTCGACGGAGCAACATACGACGAAAAGTAACAGAATATCTCTGTGAAATCAGTCCGAACTGCAGTTATACTTCTGAAATTGCTTATAGCATTGGTGCGACGTCATCAAACGTCATAGGTGCCTTACGGGGAATCGAGACACGGTATCGTGAAGAAGAATCTCTTATCGGTCTGAACATGGTCGAAGAAAGATCTGGTGGGAGGAACATACGACTCTATGGAGTGACTGATTTCGGTAAAGAAATCATTCAAACAATGAAAACACGACGATAAAAAACCAGCAATTTTTTTTTTTATTGTAATGTAAAGATTTGCAGGAAAAATTTTAAAAAAAAACTAACAATAGGAAGGAAGAATAGAGGGGGGAAAAGAGGGTATAAAAATCTAAGATCTTCCTTTCCTAATTGTCGTTAGAAAGGATATCGCATCTTCTTTTTATGAGCATTTTTCGCAGATGAACATGTACATGGATATGCACCTACATGGGAGTCTCGTTAGTCAAGAAGACTCAGAATTTCTTTGCGGAGCTCTTCGATTCCGTCTCCAGTGGAACATGAGATCTTCCGATTCGCGGATCCGGTGTTTTTTATGTCAACTTTGTTTTCAACGATGATGAACGGGACATCATTGAATAATTTCTTGATGTTTTCGAGCATCAATGTTTGTTCATCCATCTGGTACCCGCTGGTTCCCGAGGGATCAAAGATAAACACAATAAGGTCAGCTAGATGACGCAACGCAGCAATCGCCTGTTTCTCAATATTGTTCCGTTCTGAAAGTGGACGATCTAATAACCCTGGTGTGTCAATGATTTGATACTGTTTTTTCTCATAACGAACTGTTTTTTCCATATGGCCAACATAAATCTGTTTTGTTGTAAACGGGTATTGGGCGACCTCTGGTTTTGCCGCTGAGAGTTGTCTGATCAGTGATGATTTCCCCACGTTAGGATAACCGGCGATCACAACCGTTGGAACATCTTCAATATCAGGGAACGTTCTTAAGATTTTTTGTGCACCTGCGAGGAAAATAAGATTTTTATCTACTTGTTTGATAATCGATGATACACGACCATAGATTTCCTTTTGCTTTTGTTTGAGGAACTCGACATTCCCTGTTTTCGTCAAGGAACTGCTTTGAGTGGAATACACCATCATGACTGTTTTGCGTGCCCAGTCCACAGCTCCTAATGATTTCTTCAATTTATCTGTATCAATCTTAATATCAATGATCTCCTGATAGAACATCGGTAGTTTATCAATTGATGGAAAGTTTTTCACATACGACTCTAGGCGCGAGGTAAGCTCAGTAATGAAGATGTCGGTTCGTGCGATGACGATTTTTTTTATTTCATAACGTTTATCTCGATCATGGATTTGTATTTTTTTTGTCCGACGGATCGATTGGTCAAGGAGTTGTTTCGCAGTAAGAATCGGAGGGATGTTTCTAAACATAAGTTTGAAAAGGTTTATGTGATACCTCTAAATTAAGCTGTTGGTACACCTATGGATGAAGGATTCATACTTGCAAATAAATTCAGACGAGTGATTTTTGATGAACTCGTCGCTGGAGAAAACGATATTAAACGTATTGCGAAAAAAAATCGTATGATACCACGAGTCGCTCAACGCATTATCGATGAATTCGTCACCGGAGGTATCATCGAAAAAAAAGGGAACAGGTACATTTTTACGGATGAAGGGAAAAAACTTGTTGAAACGATTGGAAAATAAACAAGGGGGGAACAGAAAAAACCCATTGAAACCATATCTGATACAGACCCTCAAGGAACTTGCGTTGTTGGGGGCGGTTCACAATAAGATTGAGTTATCGTCTCATGAGCTTGCCGAACAATTACATACAAGCCAACAGACCGCATCACGGTACCTTCTTGAGTTGGACACCCAGGAGATGATCACAAGGGAACTAGGGGTAAAAAAGCAGCTGATCCAAATTACGAGTAAAGGAGCTGAGGGGTTGGAAAATGAATATATCTCATATAAACAGATTTTTGATTTGACGAACAAAGTCGTCTTTAAAGGAAAATTGATCTCAGGCATGGGCGAGGGGAAATATTACACAGGACATAAAGGATATGCGAATCAATTTGAGAAACGACTTGGATTTGTTGCCTACCCAGGAACGTTGAATGTCGAAATCGAATATATAGAACGGAATAAAATACGATTACTCCGAAGCTACGGTGGTATCGAAATCGAAGAGTTTCAAGCAGAAAATCGAACGTTTGGAGGCGTGGTCTGTTTCAAAGCGACAGTTAATGGAAGGAAAGGAGCGATCGTGCTTCCGAAACGGAGCCATTATGCGACGGTTCTTGAATGTATCTCCCCAGATAATTTACGTGAAACGCTTGGATTACATGATGGCGATACCGTCGAAGTGGTCGTCTCCCTTCAATAAAACAGATGAGGTACTATGAAGAATCAGTTCGTTGCTGAGACTTTGTACATGATTGCGGATCTGTTGGACCTAAAAGGGGACCTTTTCTTTAAGACCCGGGCGTACCGCATGGCTGCACAAACCATCGAAGCTCTGGAGGACGACATCGAAAAAATAGTACATCAGGGCACGTTAGAGTCAATTCCGGGTATTGGAGAGGCACTTGCAAAAAAGATAACAGAGTTAATCCAGACTGGAAAATGTGAGTACCTCGAGCGTTTGAAAAAAGAAGTCCCGACCGGTCTTATTGATCTGTTAGGCATCCCTGGTCTTGGACCAAAGAAGGTTGCTGCTTTATACAAAAACCTGGGTATCACCAGTATCCAGGACCTGCGAATAGCAGCAAGCAATGGAGAACTCAGAGCACTTGAGGGATTTGGTGAGATTACCGAACGAAACATATTGCGTGGGATTCAACTGCTGGAAAAAACAAGCGGCAGGGTCCTGCTGAACGTCGCGTATGAGGATGGTAATCGATATCTTTCATATTTACAGAAATGCAAGAAGATAAGAAAAATAAACATTGCAGGAAGCCTACGTCGGATGAAAGAAACCATCGGGGATCTGGATATACTTGCCTTGTCGAACGACCCGGGGGCGGTCATGGACCATTTCGTGCAATATCCGGAGGTCGCAGAAATCCTCGCAAAAGGAACAACCAAATCAAGCGTGCTTTTAAACGACAATCTCCAGGTGGACCTTCGCGTCGTCGAGGAAAAAAGCTATGGAGCTGCACTTCAATATTTCACTGGCTCAAAGGAACATAACGTCACATTACGTGGATTTGCAATAAAAAAAGGTTTCAAGCTCAACGAATATGGACTATTTGATAAAAACACAGAAGAATACATCGCAGGAAAAACCGAAGAGGAAATCTATAAAAAAATTGGAATGCAATACATTGATCCAGAGTTACGGGAGAACCGGGGGGAATTTGAAGCAGCGAAAAACAAAACGTTACCGACTCTTGTAAAGAATGATGAGATCAACGGCGATTTTCATGTTCATTCCTCCTGGAGTGATGGAAGCGACTCCATTGAAACCATCGCATCAGACGCAATCCAACGCGAATATGAATTCATTGGTATTACCGACCATTCACAATCCTTAAAAATCGCAAACGGACTCACCGAAGAAAGAGTACAGAAAAAGATACATGAGATAGAAAAAGTAAGAAAGAAGTTCCCTGATCTGCGAATCTTTTGTGGAACGGAGTGCGATATTAAAACAGATGGGGCGTTGGATTATAGCAATAAAATATTACAACAGTTTGATTTCGTGTATATTGCGATTCACACGGTATTCAAAATGGACAAAGAAACCATGACCAAACGAATCATCAAAGCAATGGACAATGAGCATGTGAATTTCCTAGCTCATCCGACCGGTAGGCTCATCGGCAAACGAGACCCCTATGAAGTCGATATCGAACAACTCATCGATGCAGCCAAAAAAACCGATATCCGCCTTGAGATTAACTCGTTCCCTGACCGACTGGACCTCGATGACGTCCACATAAAACAAGCCAAAGACCACAATGTACGCTTCGTCCTTGGCACCGATTCACATAGCATCAATCATTTGGATTTCATGAGATTTGGGGTCGCAACCGCAAAAAGAGGTTGGCTTGAGAAAAAGGATATCCTGAATACCTTATCAGTGAAAGAGATTGAAAAAATAATTGGTACGTGAACCGATGAACAAAAACGACGCGAAAAAACAGATACAAAAACTTCGTGATGAAATCAACTATCATAACTATCAATACTATGTTGAAAACAACCCAGTGATTTCTGATTACCAGTACGATATGCTGTTAAAAAAGCTCGAAGCTCTGGAAACACAGTATCCTGATCTTATCACCTCTGATTCCCCGACACAACGGGTTGGAGGAGAACCACTGAAAGGATTCACAACCGTTGAGCATAAAATACCGATGCTTTCGCTGGATAACGCGTATTCATATGATGAACTCAGAGAATTCGACGAACGGGTTAAAAAAAACATTACAGAGGTTGAATATATCTGTGAACCAAAGATTGACGGAGTCAGCATCGCTCTCATCTACGAAAATGGGATCTTCATACGAGGAACGACCCGCGGCGATGGGATAAAAGGTGATGACATCACCTCGAATCTTCGAACAATCCGAAGTATCCCTCTCCGGTTACACGGATCAGACCTTCAAAATGCTGAAGTACGCGGCGAAGTGTACTTTCCGATTTCATCGTTTAAAAAATTCAACAAAGAACAGGAAAAAAAAGGAGAACAGGTATTCGCTAACCCGCGGAACGCTGCAGCCGGATCGCTCCGGCAACTAGACCCACGAATCGTCGCATCAAGACCGTTGGATACCTATCTTTACTATATCTCATATTCTGATACAGATTTTAAAAGCCAAGAAAAATCCCTCGAGACATTACGGACGGCGGGGTTTCGTGTCAATCCCTTAATTGAAAAGGCTTCCACCATCGAAGATGCAATCTCTTACTGCAGGATACTTGAGACAAAACGTGAGACGCTTGATTATGAGATCGACGGGGTTGTTTTAAAGGTTAATTCCTTCAAACAACAGAGGGAGTTAGGTTCGACTACTAAACACCCACGATGGGCGATCGCGTTTAAATTTACCGCAAAACAAGCAACCACACGACTCAAAGACATCGTGATACAGGTAGGGCGAACTGGTACATTAACCCCGGTCGCAATCCTTGAACCAGTCCAAGTCGGTGGAGTGACCGTCTCTCGAGCGACACTCCATAACTTTGATGAATTGAAACGCAAAGATATCAGAATAGACGACATGGTGTTAGTGGAACGTAGTGGTGATGTGATCCCCCAAGTGGTAAAAAGTATTATTGAAAAAAGAACAGGCGAGGAAAAAGCACGCGTGATCCCAAGAAAATGCCCGGTGTGCGGCTCAGATGTTATCAGAACCCTCGATGAGGTTGCGGTCCGCTGTCCAAACAAGCAATGCCCGGCACGGTTGAAATGGCGTATCGAATATTTCGCATCGCGGGATGCGATGGACATCGACCACCTTGGTGGGCAGACCATCGATAAACTCATTGAAAAAGGCCTTGTTGACACGATTGCAGATTTATATGCCCTTACAGAAAAAGATCTCCTGAGCCTTGAGGGGTTTAAGGAAAAATCAGTAAAAAACCTGCTTGATTCCATTGAAAAAAGCAAACAACAAGGTCTAGCACGATTGATTTATGGATTAGGCCTCCGTCATGTGGGAAAATATGCCTCCCAGCTGCTTGCCACACAATACCATTCTATCGATGAGCTAGCAAAAAAGACAGCGGAGGAATTAACCCAGATCCATGGATTAGGCCAAAAGACAGCAGAGGCGATAGCGACCTTTTTTGCAACCGAGGAGAATATCGAATTGATTAACAAGCTGAAGGATATCGGGATACGAACAAAGGAAACAAAAAAAGAAGGACGTTTAACAGGGAAAAAGTTTGTGTTCACCGGTGGGTTATCCTCACTTTCTCGACCTGACGCATCAGATCTTGTCATGAAAAACGGAGGGATCGTTGCCTCCGCGATAGGAAAAGATATTGATTATGTGGTCGTCGGCACAGACCCTGGCTCAAAATACGAAAAAGCAAAAAAACTTGGATTAACCATCATCGATGAAAACGAGTTTAAAAAAGTAGTTGGAGAATCGTAACTATGGTCGAATGTAAGATACAAAAAAACAAGATTGCGTGTAATTGTAGTTATCCGTGTAGCAGGAAAGGAATCTGTTGTGAATGCCTCAGTTACCATAGGAGCCGAGACGAGCTTCCCGCATGTTTTTTCCCTGATTCTGTTGAACGGACCTACGATCGAAGTCTGGAAAATTTCATTCAGACCAGCCAGCAGAACAAGAAGTAAGACCAGATGGATTCCTTGAAAAACTATCCTAAAGATATGCTCTTTTCCTGTAATTTCATAATTTGGAGAGGAAAAACGTAAAAAGCTTTTCTTTAAGGTAGATGTGAATTAGTATATAACGTAAAACTTATATCCAATGACATTATAACGGTGAGCGAGGAAGGTAAAATCTATGGCAATTGGGTTTGTCCTGATAAGTGCCGCTCCCGCACATGAACATGAGGTCTACAACAAACTTTCAAAGGTACCACAGATTATTGAGCTCCATCCGTTATTTGGAGAATATGATCTCATCGCAAAAATAGAGGCAGATGACTTCGAAAGTCTCGGAGATATTGTGGTAAACAAAATAAGAACTATCGAAGGTGTAATCGATACGAAAACACTGACGGGAACGAAATTTTAAGGAGTGAAAAAATATGGAAGGATTAGTACAATATTTTCTAAGCATGATGACGCTGGTGTTTGCAATAGCAAGTGTAATCGCAGGAATTTTTACCGCTTATTTCGGCTCTGGGAAAAGTAGGGCTGTTGGAGCGATTTTAATCGTTATCGGACTTATCGTTGGAGTTATCTTCCTCTGGGGCGCTAACTTGTTAGGTTTCATGGGAACCCCAATGGACCTGTTGAACTTTTCAGGGACGGTAGTAAATGGGATTATCGCAGTCATCGGTGCTGTTGTTGGAGCGCTGATTGCTCTGGGGATCTTCCTGCTTGCTATCATGAAGGCATAGCTAGAGCATCTCTAAAAAATATCGATGTATCCTGAGATCATCGGTTAGCTCAGGATGGAACGATAGCGCCAGGTAGTTGTCCTGCCTGGCCATGACTATTTTTTTTCCAGTTGTTGCAAGTATTTCGCAATTTCCCCATACTTTTGTGATAACCGGTGCTCGGATAAACACGGCATGATACGGGCTGATGAATCCTTTGATCTGTAGCAATTTTTCAAATGATTCTTTTTGCCGGCCATACGCGTTGCGTTCGACTTGCATGTCTATTGCTTCTAAAAGTTTGACATCTGATCTACTATCTGTTAATTCTTTGGCAAGCAAGACACATCCAGCGCATGTACCCATGAGCATGATGTCATGGTTGTTCATACGTTCACGGATTACCTGATGCATGCCTGAATTGATTAAAATACGAGAGATTGTTGTACTTTCGCCTCCAGGGATAATCAATGCATCGCATGTGTCAATATCGCGTGGTTGTCGTACTAATACAGCCTGGCCTTTCTTTTTTCCTTCTTGAAAAACACGGTTCATGGAGGTAAGATGTTCGGAGACAGCTCCTTGAAGGGATAAAACCCCGATTGTGACTATTGCTACCAGCCTCGTTCCTGTAGAAGTTGCTCTTTGGGAATTGAGCTAATTTCTATCCCAAGCATGGCATCGCCAAGGTTTTTGCTGACCTCAGCAATCGTTTCTGGTTCATCAAAATGAGCGACAGCCTCTACGATTGCCTTTGCTCGTTTTTCAGGGTTCTTTGATTTGAAGATGCCTGATCCGACGAAGACACCATCGCTTCCGAGCTGCATCATGATTGCTGCGTCTGCAGGGGTTGCAACTCCGCCGGCTGCGAAATTAACGACCGGGAGTCGTTGTAGTTGTTTGATTTCTTTTAAGATTTCATAGAGTTCTTTTTTCAGGATGGTATATGTGGATGAGCCAAACACAATTGTTTTGTCATCAACGTTTTGATTGGTCAATGTTTTAAATGAAGTGACATAACTTTGACAATACTCCTCTGCTACCTTTTGTATTTTTACGGTAGGCATCGTTTTAAGAGTGCTAATCATGCTTGTTACCATACGTTGATGCCGTACTGCTTCGATGATGTTTCCGGTGCCTGCTTCTCCTTTGGTTCGTATCATTGCCGCACCTTCCCAGATGCGTCGAGTTGCTTCGCCTAAGTTACGACAGCCGCATACAAACGGGATGGTAAAGGATCGTTTATCGATATGGTAAAATGGATCTGCGGGGGTGAGCACTTCTGATTCATCGATCATATCAACACCTAGAGCTTCGAGTGCTTGTGCTTCGACGAAATGTCCTATTCGTGCTTTTGCCATGACCGGGATGCTGACTGTGTTAAGTATTTCTTTTATGATGGTCGGATCTGCCATTCTTGCGACGCCACCATGGGCACGGATATCAGCGGGGACTCGTTCAAGGGCCATGACTGCAACAGCACCGCTTTTCTCTGCGATCTTTGCTTGTTCTGCAGTGGTAACATCCATGATGACACCGCCTTTTTGCATTTTTGAAAAACCTCTTTTTATCAGGTCGGTTCCGTGTCGTAATGTGGTTATATCTAATTCCTTCATAGGTCCTACCCCGCTTAGGTGTTGAGGTCAAAGGGGGATATCAAATACCCTTTATTAAGTGGTATGGTGGTAGATAAAGATATTGATGTGAGACATTCTTTGGTAGGAATAACTTTGTGAAAAAAAAGGGAAAAAAAGAGGGGTGGGTTTAGGATGCTTGCTCTACGATTTTTTTATACTCACCATTTGGGATTTTATTATGATGGTAATCATCATATGCCCCAAGGTCGAAATGACCATGGCCGCTGTTGGTGAAGACAATGATTTTCTTTTCATTCTTCTTTTTGCATATCTTTGCAAAATCTATTGCGGCACGGATCGCATGTGCTGATTCTGGCGCAGGTATCAATCCTTCAGTTCGTGCAAAAAGCATAGCTGCCTCGAAGATTTCTTGCTGGGTGTATGCAAGGGCGTCCATGTAACCGTCCTTTGTGAGTTTTGAGAGGAGTGGTGAGTCTCCGTGATAGCGTAGTCCACCAGCATGGATTGCGGAGGGTATAAAATCATGACCGAGGGTGTACATCTTCAACAGAGGGGTAAGGCCGGCAGTGTCTCCATAGTCGTACCGGAATTCTCCTTGGGTAAGGGTGGGGCAGGCGAGTGGTTCGACAGATACGACTTTCAGATCTGGTTTTTTCCCTCGAATCTTATCATGTACGAATGGAAATGCTGTTCCGGCGAAATTGCTCCCACCACCGACACATCCACAGAGAATATCTGGATATTTTCCTATCATCTCAAATTGTTTTTTTAGTTCTAGTCCAATGACGGTTTGATGCAGAACGACATGATTAAGTACAGAGCCGAGTGCGTAGTTTGTGTTATCATGGGTTGCTGCATCCTCGACTGCTTCGCTTATGGAGATGCCAAGGCTTCCAGTGGTATGAGGGTCTTTTTTTAGGATTTCTCTTCCAGCATTAGTCAGTGTGGTCGGGCTTGGATATACCTCGGCTCCCCAGGTTTGCATCAGGATTCGTCGATATGGTTTTTGTTCGTAACTGCATTTGACCATGTAGATTCGACAGTTCATATCAAAGAGTTGAGTACTAAATGCAAGGGCTGAACCCCATTGTCCGGCTCCGGTCTCGGTGACGAGTCGTTCGATTCCTTCTTTTTTGTTGTAGTAGGCTTGTGCGACCGCGGAGTTGGGTTTATGGCTGCCTGATGGGCTGCCGCCTTCCCATTTGTAGTAGATTTCTGCAGGTGTTTTGAGTGCTTGTTCCAATCGTCTGGCTCTATATAGCGGGGAGGGTCTCCAGATACGGTAAATCTCTCGAACCTCAGAGGGTATCGGGATATAACGATCGGTGCTAACCTCTTGTTTGATGAGTCCTAGGGGGAAGATTGCTTTGAGGTCATCTGGTGTGATTGGTTGCTTGGTTTGTGGGTGGAGTGGTGGGTCAAGGGGTGTTTTGAGGTCTGCTTGGATATTGTACCATTGTTTTGGTATGTCATTTTCTTCAAGGGTGATTTTTACTCGTTTCATGATTTTCATTATTGGGGAGACGTCTATATAAATATTTCTAAAATTGTACTT
>DATMWV010000112.1:0-2911 GCA_035562195.1 Thermoplasmatota archaeon | reverse complement strand
ACGTATTCCTCCGTCTCCAACTGAATAGAAATTATATTTTTTATCTCTTATAATGTTATATTAATAGAATATTTAAATATTTGCTGGTACAGCATAAGGAGAATAGCATTAGATGTTCAAAAATCGTCCATTCTTATAGATCAATTCGTCATCGGCATAGACTTCCCCGTTTTTACGAAGGTCGCAGACCATGTCCCAATGCAAGCTGGAGATATTTTTACTGCGGGTCTCAGGGAATCCACTTCCGACTGCAAGATGGATCGTCCCACCGATCTTTTCATCAAACAAGGTATTTTTAGTATAGTTCTTCACCCCGTAGTTCGTCCCGAATGCGAACTCGCCTAATCGTTTCGCACCAGGGTCCATGGCAAGCATCGCATGAAGGAACTGTTCTCCTTTTGATGCGGTTGCTTTCACCACAACACCTTTCTTGAACCAGAGCTGGATGTCATTGACTTCCCGGCCGTTATACGAACCAGGGAACGAATAACTGATATGACCTTCTGTGGATGTTTCGACTGGGCCGGTGAACACCTCACCGTCTGGGAAATTTTCTGTTCCGGAACAGTTGATCCACTCCCTACCTGCAACAGACACCTGAAGATCGGTGTCCTTCGCGATAACATGAAGGATCTTCTTTTTACTCAGGAATGCTCGTATCTTTTCCTGTTCTCTCTGAACAGTTCTCCAGTATTTGATGGGGTCTTTTGCTTGGACATGTGCAGCATTGAAAATAAAATCCTCATAGTCCGCAAGAGACATTTCAGCGTCTTGGGCAGACGCCTGGGTTGGGTACTGCGTTATACACCATCGCAGATCTTTTTTTGCGGCTCGTTCAAGAAAAATTCTTTGGATCTGTTGATGGGCGATGCTACTGACCACTTGTTTTTTCGGGTCGATATTCGTCATGTTCCGTGTGTTCTCAGGGCTGATGATGGAAAGGCTTGCATCGATTTGTTCGATTTCGAATTTACTGAGAGGGGAGACATATTTAAGTTGTTGTTCTGAGGAGCAATTATAAAAAATCTCTGCAAGTCCATCGATGCCGATGTGGGTGAATGGATGTGCTCCAATCTTGATTGCTTGGTGATAGACTTCTTTGATTAATGGCGCAGCGAGATGGCTGCCTGAGATGACAAAGAGATCGTTTTTCTTTAGACCTAATGAGTACCGGACTAATATGGTAGCAAGTTTCTCTAATCGTTTGTCAATCATACCTGATTCCCTATCTGAGAACAAATGAAATCATAAAAGGATTTCTAGTCGGTTTTAGATTTTCTCCCAGTCTTTTAACACGGATTCCCAGTGGTATTTTTTGATCTCAGGGATTTCATCGAGTTTCCGAATGATACGCTCGTACCCTTTCATCAGAGTACGGGTGGAGACCTTGACGATGAAATCATATTTACCGGAGGTAACCGAGACATGTGAGACACCGCGGATATCCCAGAGCTTCTGCATGGTGTCACGTATGGGACTGCCAGGTTTCACGGTAATGAAAATATATGATTTTACGACGGTGAGTGCAAAGGAGATGATTCCCATGACGATTAAAACCATTCCGATGATTTTGATGATGAGCATGACTGGGTCTGTGGAAAATTCGGTAATAGTCCCTAATTGTAACAGGATGATTGAGAAGGGGATCGCAAAGATGATAGTTGAGGCACGTATCGCGTTATTCACACTTGCTTTTCCCATACCAAGGGAACGAATATACAGGACGTAGGAGAAGAAGGTTGTTCCCATGGTGAGGACAAGTAAGAGGAAATAGGACGGATCAATCGATGTGATAAATCCGGTGATCAGGTGATTCCCGCTGGTGAAGAGATCATAGATGAAGAGGAGGAGGGCGGTGAAGAGGCAGGAAAAAAACACATTCCAGAATCGGATATTGATCGAATCATTTGGTCTATTGTGGATTTTCATGATCTTTAATTTTCTTTGATAAATCGAGAAGACCGCCCAGGTGGGGTTCACCACGAGGAAGACGATGAAGATGGGGAATAGCTGAAATTCTCCAGTGAGGCTTATGGATGCCAGGATCGCTCCGAAGGTGACGATGACGGAGGATTGGATTTCCACAAGGGTTGGTACGTCTTTTTCTGTGATGGACTCCATAAGTAAAAGATAGAGGATGACGATCTGGGAAAACGACAAAATCACACTAGGGTCTTGGACTATGGAGATAATCGCGCAGTACCCAACGGTGTTGATTGCGTTCATCAGACCGGCGATGAGATGGTATTTCATCTCGCTTTTTTGTACGAGACGGAGTTGTTTGAAGGATGGATCTAGTATTTTTGCTCCCAGGCTTTGTCCTTTGATTTTTATTGATAGAGACAGTGTAATGAGAAGGGTGATGAGTGTTCCGATGAAAAATAATGCAAACGCAAATGCCCATGGATCGTATTTGAACGCGGGTTGGCTGCCGACGAAGCTGTCGACGCCGGTGACTGCAGCTGCTATAAAAGAAGACGTGATCGCCAGGACATAAAACAGGTATTTTTTCCTAATGATCATGTTTTCGTCTCATTATTGAAGGCTGATTTCTTTTTCAATGATTTGGGTGGTTGTCTTTGTGACTCCTTCGATCATCTGGATTTTATCGGTGACAGTTAAAAGTTCTTCAAGGTTTTTGACTTGGGCTCTTATGACAATGTCGTATTCTCCTGCTATAATGGAGATTTTTGCGACATTGTCTAGCTGTCTCATTTCCTTTATCGCTTTGTCTGTTTTTCCTGGAGTCATGGTGATAAGAATATATGCACTTATCATGGTTCTTCACCCATTATTCACGCGGAATATTGACGGTTCGTATAAAGTTATCTGTATATGGTGATATTTTATTGTCAGTATAACCTCTGTTATTTTCATAAACGTTGTGGTTACTTTCTTCAAAGTGATGGAG
>DATMWV010000111.1:0-3068 GCA_035562195.1 Thermoplasmatota archaeon | reverse complement strand
GCAATCATCCATGAGAATCTTTCCTTGAAATTTTCAGTCACTGCAACACGAGTGGACCTTGCAGACAAGGAACTATACAAAAAAATGAGACAGGCGGGTGTTACTCATATCCAGTTCGGGTTGGAGTCTGGTAATCAGGATGTCCTTGATTTCTATCATAAAAACACAACTGTTCAAACCATACAAAAAGCAGTACAGCTAAGTCATGACACGGGGTTTTTTACCATTGGTTCGTTTATTTTCGGTGCACCTTTCGAGACAGCAGAACATTTCAACAGAACCCTGCAGTTCGCAAAATCACTACCTCTTGATTCAGTCTCGTTTCTGCCGTTACGGTATATGGTGGGATCTGAACTATGGAACCAAGCGACATCCGAAGGGAAGATCAATGAAAACGAATATCTTGTTACTGCCGATAAAAACCGTGGGTTAGGGAACTATACGAAAGAAGAATTATTCGAACATTGCATGAGGGCACAACGCTCTTTTTATGGACGACCATCATTTTTCATCAACCTTCTGAAAAAATCCCTCCGCAATGACGACCTCAGCTATGTTCAATCCTATCTTTCCATCCTGTTTTCCTCTCTGAGAAGAGTTTTTCATAAAAAAGTATCTTGATGTTTTTTCGAAATATTAAAAGCGAGGATGACGTTCTTTTTTAATATGAAGATACGAATTGCACAAAAGAGAGATGCTGAGACGATAACAGCACAAAATATTGCGCTTGCTGAGGAATCTGAAAATATCCCTCTCAAGCAGGAGACGGCTCTTGCAGGAGTAAAGGCATTGTTATCAGATGAAAAAAAAGGATTTTATCTTGTTGCTGAAGAAAAAAAGACGATTGTTGGACAACTCATGATCACCGTGGAATGGAGCGATTGGAGAAACAAGCCAATCTGGTGGGTTCAAAGTGTGTTTGTACAGAAACCATGGAGAAAACAGGGGGTGTTTACGAAATTATTAGATGAAGTAAAAGAAATGGCACGCCAACAAGGGGTGGCGTTTCTACGGCTCTACGCTCATCAGAACAACACCTCAGCACGCGAGGTCTATGAAATAATAGGATGGCATCAAGACCCCTATGTCGTCTATCATTTCCCGTTATAGGTTTCAAATAAACTTTTTTCTTTGCCATCGTCTTTGTAGAAAAACACCAATTAAAAAGACTATGATGATTCCTGACGTGATTGATACACTTGAAAGTCGTAATGCATCTTTTTTTTCGGGGGAATAACTTTCTTTTGGGGGTTCCTGTGAATAGTTTTCCCAGAGTTCATCGATGACAAATGCATTCATTACATCAAAGCCGACTGACAAGTCATCATCATCGTTTTTAGTGAATTGAACATACACTTCTAAGGGGCTGTATCCATTAACCCAGGATGT
This sequence comes from Thermoplasmatota archaeon, assembly GCA_035562195.1. Taxonomy (GTDB): domain Archaea; phylum Thermoplasmatota; class E2; order DHVEG-1; family DHVEG-1; genus SM1-50. The sequence goes on along the minus strand of DATMWV010000111.1, from coordinate 1,679 downwards.
GTTTGCCCTCACACGAATCTTCCAAACAGATATCATCGGTTGATCAGATTCAGTTGGTCTCCAGTGCTCGAGGAGTTGTTCTATTGTTGATGGACCGGTGATTACTTCGAAAACAGGTGTGCCAAATTCATGGAGTTTAACATAGACGACTCGCAGATCAGTCTTTATCCTGACCAGAATTTTGATCTCGAAGGATTCACCACGCTTCAGAATCGGATGAGCGGTGGCATTCTCCCAGTCTGTGTTTGATGTCCGGAAATACGCATCAACTGATCCGTAGGCACATTCAGCTGCACTGCTGGTGGGAACTGCAGAGACAAGAACCAGAAGGCTGACGAAAAAGACCATACCAAAGGGTCGGATCATATGGATCATCCCTCATGAAAACCAGAGGTATGCTCATCAAACCAGTTATCTTGAATGTCTCCAAGCATCATCCCCCATGGTGGGACAAGACCAAACGCAACAGTCGAAAAACCGAAGCAGAGACGGGTGTTTTGTCCAAGTGTCATGTTCCCTGCGGAGATAACTTTTAATTCTCGCACATATGATTGAGGCTCATGTCCTAGTAAGGGGTTAAAGATCGTCTCATCACTGGTATCGATGATTTTGAATAACGGATATTCCCCCTCCACATCAATGACCCAGAGATTCAAGGTCATCAACCAGGCTGTGAAAGGGGATGGGGGTAGAAGGGGAAGACCGGTCGGTCCAAACACGCAACGATTACGAATCTTTAGAGTCCAGAGCTCTTCGTTACCCCATGATGTTCTTTGGAAGGGATCGAGGTAATTAGGGTACTGATCCACCGCGAGACGAATCGTTTCATTCCACAATACTACCCCCTGATAATTGTATCGGGTAAGATTCATATCATACCCAAAAGGGATGGTGAATTGATTTCGAAGCGCATCTGATGCATCATCCAATGTTTCCGTGATATTCTTTGTCGTAAAACCAGCAGATGATGGTAATGCTGTTTCTATCGCAAAAGTCAACTGTTGAAGGATCTCAGAAAAAACAGTCGTAGTCGTATTTTCAATGAGTCGGACGTACCATTCACGGATGTAGTACACTGCTTTCTTTCCTACACTGCAAAACTGTGGACCCGGATGATAGGTGGAAAAATCAAGGTATTTAGAGATATTTTGAGCATATTTTATGAGAAGATCACTTTTTGCCATCTCAACAAGGAGGACAGGGTTTGGGTAATGCTCTGCATCGATACCTGAGTCAAGGGTGATGTGGCGTACCGATTCGAATATCTTTTCAAGTGCATCCCAAGCTTCATCAAGAACCCATCCTGCATAAGACCCTGAAATATCAGCATCAAGACCAATTGTTCCTGTGTTGTTCCTTGTTGTGATAAGCTGCTGTTTCTCCAACCCAGAATCATTATACAACGAAAGATAGGAGTTCACGGTATCTTCGAGGTTCAGATCATTAAGTGTGTCATTGAAGTAAAGAATGTCAACGATATCGTCCTGAAATCCTTGATAGGACGCCCAGTGCTGAAGATTGGTTTGAAGACTCACAGTCTCGATGAGCAGATCAGTTTTGTTATTCCAGACGGTGATCTGAATCGTTGTGCCATTGACCAAATGCTCTTCTAAAGACCACCAGGAATGGTTTCTTTCATAGGAGACATTATAGTGTTCCTCATAGACTGCACAACCTGG
>DATMWV010000110.1:0-2754 GCA_035562195.1 Thermoplasmatota archaeon | reverse complement strand
GTATTCAATCTTAGAAACATTTTCATCCCCAGTCTGAGGAATTGTGGATTATGATGACTAAGTGAATAACGAAGCTCCCGTAACCAATACTTCGGGTTCGTTACAAAAGCAAAGTACGCCTTATCACAATTTCTCTGAAGTTCTCGTTCGGTGAATAACCCAAGACCACGATTGGGATTGCCTAGTACCATTGATTCATCTGGGCTAATCTTACCTTGATCTACCGCTTCTTGCCATAACGGGGATTTCGCCATATATGCGAGATCTTTGAAAATAGCGTTATCTAATGGAAGAGACCGAGCGAAAGCAATCGTCTGTCTGATATGGTGTTCGTTCTCAATCGGACCACCAATAATGAAATTTCCAGTGGTGAAAAAACCCATTTCATGACTAAGAGTCACCGCTTTCCGTATTTGTTCTAAAGTGATTCTTTTATTATAATAATCAAGTATCTGCTGGCTGCCGGATTCAATCCCAAACATGATGTTTTCAACACCAGCATCCCGAAGCTTTATGAATAATTCCTTATTAGCTGAGTCTACTCGCGCATTAAGAATCCATAATCGAAAATCATACCCTTCCTTGATAATATGATTCATGACTGTTACCGTCTGTTTTTTATTCGCCAGAAAATTATCATCAGCAAAGACTATTGACGTATATCCATTGTGGGCTATCTCATCGATTTCTTGCGTAATCCTTTGTGCTGAAAGGCTTTGGTAAGTTGGATGAAACGCTGTTTGCTGGCAGAATGTGCAGTGAAACGTACATCCTCTGGAAGTAATCATCGATGTGACAACCCCTGGGATTACTTTGACACCGAAGGAATACCCATAGTTATAATGTCGTACTAAATGACGAGAGGGAAACGGAAGGGCGTCGAGGTTCTTGATTTGCTCATATTTGGAGGTTGAAAAAATGCCTCCCGCAGTACGATAGACTAACCCAGGAATTGATGAAAGTGACTGCTTTCCTTGGAGAGCATTGAGGATGGGGACAATACGATATTCTGCCTCTCCTTGAATGCTCACATCCGCTTGAAAGTCCTCAAGCGTCTGCTTTGGATATAATGAACAATGAGGACCTCCGAGGATCAATGGAATGTCCAGTTTTAGCTTCTGAATTTCCTGAGCGATCTGCTGTGAAATTGCGTATTCCGGTCCAGATAATAATGTCATTCCTACAACGTCCATATTTGATAGGGAACGACGTAAGGTGTTCAGTGGATCCTGTTCTGCGTTGAAATCGATTATTTTGACGTGATGGCCCTCAAGCTCGGCCATTTTGGCAATATATAATAGACCAAGTGGGGGGATAAAGGCTCTAAATGTTATGTGAACATTATGAGCGATTTTGAATCTTCCTCGATTTGGATTAAGTAGGAGGATGTTCATACTTTGTCCCAGAATGTTTATGGCAATATCGTCTCGCGGGGAATCTTCGATAGATCAATTTTCGGAAACGATATATGACATTGGGGGTGAGGTGCTAGCTGGATGGTGCCGATGCATTTGCGTTTCAATCGATGTGATTCCAATTCGATTTTCATCCCAATGCTATTAGGTGGTTTGGCAAAGGACAACGTGACACCATTATGGCCGATACGTGGTGTTTGCCGTTGTGGAACACTCTTGCAAAAACCCCGAAGATGAATTCTTTTTTCATGATCTGAATACAACCCTTCAACTCTGCCCGGGAGTTCACAGAGGACAAATGCATTGTAAAATTTTCGCTTTTTGTTTAAATCAACGTACTCATATCCTTCGGTTGTAGAATAAAAACGCAAATGAATTCTCTTCTCACCAAGTTTCCCGATCAATTCCATATCACTAGGGTAGTACGTGTCCAATTCCTTGATATACAGCACCTTGTTGTATTTGAAATGCACGTCGCAGAACTCCCAATACCTCGTACCATCCTCAGTTACATATAAAGCACCAAATGAGGGCCCTTCGTTCACCCACAGCAGAACATTTCCAAAGAAGAAGCTCCAGTCATTGTCACAGATGCCCCAGAGCCAATCATAACCGAACATATCGTTTTCAAGGGAGAAACCAATTCGTGATGGGACATGAAGTCTATGGTGTGACAGCCACCAATAGGATAGACGAAGATACGTCGAGAGCGTCGTTTTCGCACCGCCGAGAAACTGTAGCGGATTCCGATACGACCAATTCCCCCATGCATGTTCGAAGTATCCTTTTCCTCCAACAGTATAGATTTTATCATTGAGTCGTAAGGTTCCGCTCAGCTGGCAATTTGGGATGAAACCATATTGAAAGGTGTTAAAACCAATTGGAAGCACACCATGGGTTGTCTCTTGTGCGATCCAATGAGGGAGGGAGTGAGCATCCATGTCTATCTCTGCTAAAAACCCTTGTTCATCGTCCTGGTTATGCAGATGATAGGAAGGATAGAGCCCTTTGAGCCATGAGGATTCATATATGAGATTTACTTTATTCTTTGTATGTGTTAATTTGGAAATTTCGTCATTGACATCTTTATGCAGGAGACATTTCTTCGCCTTAAGGTCGAACAGGACATACTGGTAAAAACACGATGGTGATTCACGTTCATAGGCAAATGTCGTTATCAGGTTCCAAGTCCTTTTATCTTCCTTCGTGGTAAAAAACAGTTCGGTTGTCCACCATTCTTTGGCTACGGGGAAATGGTCACCTTCATCTTGCGAGGTCCAAGGATTTGCCAGTAGAACGTTTTGGTTTTGTCTGTGTTCTTTGGTACTCACAGTAATAA
>DATMWV010000109.1:0-5859 GCA_035562195.1 Thermoplasmatota archaeon | reverse complement strand
CAGTATTCTTACTAACATAAGTGGAGTGTTTTTTATGACACAGGAATACTGGGACCGTAAAATAGAAACCATGCCATTACCTGAATTAAAACAACTACAATTGAAACGAATGCAAAAATTAATAAAATACGTCTACACCTCGAATCAATTTTATCATAAGAAACTCTCAGACGCTAAGGTAAAAACAGATTCGATAAAAACATTAAAGGATATTGAGCGACTCCCTTTTTTAACAAAGCAGGATTTACGTTCGTATTATCCTTTTGGTTTGGTCTGTACCCCTCTTGATGATATTATCGAGGTTCATGCTTCTTCAGGGACTACCGGTAAACCAGTTGTAGGTCCCTACACGAGAAATGATGTGGATCTTTGGGGGGAGATGATGGCACGATCCTTATACGCAAACGGTCTTCGTAAAAACGATGTCATGCAGAATGCCTATGGGTACGGGTTATTCACCGGAGCACATGGATTTGAGAAGGGTGCAGAAAAGATTGGTGCAATGGTGATAACGATTGGCTCAGGGAACACCGAGCGTCAAATAGATATCATGAAGGATTTTGGGAGTACCGTACTTGCTTGTACCCCTTCTTATTCATTGCACATTGCAGAGGTTGCTGAAGAAAAAGGGTTAGATCCTGCAAAGGATTTCAAGCTTCGAATAGGTGCGTTTGGAGCGGAGTCCTGGAGTGAAGAGATGCGGAAGAACATCGAGAGACGCTGGGGGATTGTTGCACATGAGCATTATGGGTTGACTGAACTGATCGGCCCTGGTGTTGTCTCTGAATGTGAACATAAAAAGTTGCATATCAACGCTGATCATTTCTATCCTGAGTTGATCGATCCCAACACAGGTGAGACCCTTGATTTCGGAGAAGAAGGTGAGCTGGTGTATACGACCTTGACAAAGGAGGCTTTCCCTGCGATTCGTTTCCGGACAAAGGATCTTGCCTCAATAACAGAGGAGATCTGTGACTGTGGACGAACCTTACCTATCCAATCCCGGATCAAAGGGAGAAGCGATGATATGATGAAGATCAAAGGTGTCATTGTGTTCCCCTCCCAGATCGAGGCTGCCTTAATGCAGGTCGCTGGAGTGAGCGATAACTATCAGATCGTCAAAACCAAGCAAGGGGATCTGTATTCGCTTTCTGTTGAAGTAGAACCCTCAGAGGACCGCTATAGAGACGGTCATCTTGATGACTTTGAAAAGAAAGCGGAAAACGAAATCTACAGGATCCTTAATTTACATGTCCCGGTCCATGCGATCTCGCCAAAGACGATTCCTCGAAGTACAGGAAAAGCAAAGAGAGTTATCGAACGGTAACCACTGTATGTGTTAACTTTTTTTGGTAACTGCCCATAAGACGACGCAGATACATAATCCTGCAACTATGGCGAGAAAGGTTGCGATCTCTGTCGGGAAGAGAATCGGGAAAATAACAGGTAGGACCGCTGCACCGATGTTACTGACGGAGATATAGAGGCTCGCTGCGATACCAACATTTGCCTCCGTGACTCCTTTTTCTGTTTCTTGACTGTACAGCGCAAGTGGCCAGGATGCCTGGAAGCAGGCGCCGAAAAGAAATGCGACAAACACAAGCAGAAGCCAGGTGATGTCATACTGGTAAAGACCAAACAGGAGAAGCCAGAACAGAAGGGATCCTCCAACGACTGTGAGTGTGACTTTTTTCACCCCATACTTCTTTGCGAGAAAAGGGGCAACAAACGCACCAACAGCGCAGCCATACAGCAGCATACCTGCGATGTACCCTCCTTCTTTCGTAGGATAGAGTCCATGAATAAAGGCAGAGATCACCAGGGTGATTCCGACAATGAAAAAGCCAATGAACGGATACAAAAATGCGTTCTTTGAGCTAAAAACCTGCTTCATACCCTGGGAAAACTTCATTTTTTCTACCTTGGCATGTTCTTCAGGGGGTGTCGCAGGATGGTCTTTTGCAATACATAACCAGAGGATAAAGGCAATAACTGCCAGGGAACCAAAGAGAAGAAAACCATTGAAAATTTGTGTAGAACTCTTCTCCGGGGTCAGCAGCGGCATGAAAAGGGAGCCTGTTCCAAACCCGATAAATAATCCTGATGCACCAATCCCAATAGGAAGACCTGCATGTTTTGCAGGGAACCATCGGAACATCTGTGGGGCAAGAGCAACCAGGATCCAGGCAAGACCTATACCGGCTAATACACTGGTGAGTAAGAGTGATTCAAAGCTGTTAAGCATCCATGGTCGAATCCCAAAACCAAGAGCCATGAAGAACCCACCGATAGATATCGATAGCTTCGGTCCTTTTTTATCAATCAGTGCACCAGCTGGCCAGGCGAAAAAAATCACAAACATACCAATGAGAGAGAGTAAGAGATGTGCCTCCCAATCAGGGATGAGAAAATTTGTTTCAAAGGTTTTCAACATCGGGGATAATGCAAACCAGTTTGCTCCATACGCGAAGATCACAAACCAAAATATTCCGACGGTCACCCAACGATATCGATACAGTTTCTGTTCCATAGAATACCTCTCCGGGCCGATGATATCAATGATGTTTTTATAGTTACCGACTTAACCCAATCTCCGATAAAAAAAGAAAAAAAAGAGAAAAAAAACCTTTTCTCTATAGTATGACGTAGATGAAGAAGACAAATCCATCTACTGTTTTTGTCACTTCTGAGAACCCATCAGCTTTGACTTTTATCGTCACGATGACGTTACCAAAACCAATGATTGGTGAGTTTTCGATGGTTCCCGTAGAGTCGACATCAAGAGTAGTCATCGTCCCTGATGCGGTCTGTCCTGAGAAGATGAAGTTCCCGTCAACCGTCATCGTCCAGATGACGTTTGTTGCGACCCCCTCACCGATATTGTCAATGGCTGAGGAAATGGCAAATAAGCCGCCGTTCACATTCCCGATTGTCAGGAGTGGTTTGAGATCGGTGATCGTGACAAATAGCGGGGAGGACCATTCACTCTCATACTGATTTTGATCCTTTGCCTTTACCTTTATTTCATAGGTGCCTGGGATCGTCCATGTATATGGTGTTTGTGTCTGTGCCCCTGAGGCATACGGGCCGAACCAGTTGGTGGTATACGATCCAAATTGCCATTGGTACCACACCTGGTCTTGGTCAGGATCTGTCGTGCTGGAGCTATAGGTATATTCAATGTTGATTCCTCCGCTTGCTGGTCCTGTTGGTGTTGCTGGTTTCTGTGGTGGGTTCCCTGTTCCTCCTGTGATCGTTGCAGATCCTTCATATGGTAGATAGTTCTGTTTTGTCACCGTGACATACATCGTTCCTGGAGCAGTTGGTGAAATGCTGAAGGAGACTTGCCCTGCGCTGTTTGTAAGTCCTGTTGCGTAGACATCAGTGCCTTTCCACAGACAAACATAGGCTTGGTTGACCGGACTTCCCCCAGAATTAACCGAGACCGTAAATGATGATGCACCAACTGGTGCGGATGCTGGGTGAGTCACGGTCATGCTGATTGGGTTTTCTTTCCAGATAGGGAGTTCAGGATCTCCTAGCAGGGTTAGTTCCGTATAGCAATATTTCGATACTTGGGAGGAATCGACTCCATCGTTTTTATGATCGGAGAACGCAGCCCCGAGTTTGTAGAGGTTATCTTGGAAGATGGACGTGAAGAATTCGATGTCATATCCCATGGAGAGTGTGTCAGTGGAACCGACATAATACCAGCCATAGCGTGAGTTCCCGATGAAGGCAACTCCGCCACCGTTGCTGTTTTGGACGAAATGTTCACCGATACAATTCGTGGTGTCATATGCGGCAGGGTCACATCCCATGGAATACAAGATTCCTTGCTTGTTTCCATTGGTCAACTCATCCATATCTGAATTCCACAGACCGGTGTCATGATTCACATAGCCTGTTCCCATGTAATCCGAGCCGGAGTGATCAGCGTGATTCATCAGATTCTGGCCTTCGTTGATGGACGCAATGACATTTGTATCATGCTCTCCGCTGTCGCTGTCGTACACGTTTGTCATCGTCCAACTTGAGGGGATGTAGGTATTATCGATATAGATTTTACAGTCTTCCGCATCGGTGCTACTGTCAAGATCAAATCCATACAGTCCGGCTTTCTTTGCAAAATCTGTTAACGGCGGGTTTTTTTCATAGCTAAGTATCTTATTTATGAAATTCCCGATTTTACCAGTTCCGCTGCCGGTGCCGGTCACTGCTGCGCGGCCGACATTGACTTCACAGACGTAGTCAGAATCAAAATCTGCGTAGTACGCATCATTTGGAACCGGATCAGGATCAACCTGAGAAAATGTTTTGTAATGGCAGGGGACGACATCAATATCTCCTCCAAGAAGAATGAATGTGGTTCCCCAATTCGTATACACATCTTGGGTAAATGCCCGGATTTTATCGACATCAGACCCGCTGTAGCCGCCACTGTTGTAGATCCATGTGGTAGTGACGATGTTGGCGGGGATGCCTTTTTTTGTTTTCCAGTCAGCGAGTGGCTGGAATGCACTGACCCAGCTGTCCTGGGTGATGATGACATAGTCATAATTCCCGGGTTCGACACCAGCAGATTGTGGATTCTGGGGTGTTCTCAGTACGACATCCTCTGGGTTAATCACTATATTTTGGATCATTTGTTGGTAAAGGTCTTTACTGCTTTCTGAAATGGAGGGTGAGAGATAATCACCACAAATATATCCGTTCGTTCCTTCAACAGTAAAGGTTATTGAGGTGATGGTCGAAAGTTTTTTTTGTGCTGGAACATAGTGGAGTGGATAGATGGTTAATTCAGCGATGCTCTGACCTGCAAGATCATTTTGTCCAGTCACTTGGATATATTGTGCTGGGTAGATTTGATTGGATTGGTAGGTTTTCGCGTCTGGTTGGACGAATGGTGCCTCATCTGCTACTTGACTGCTTCGCAGTGATGGTTGCGCAGGATAAAGAATAAATGCTCCGTCCATTCGTTGTTCCTTCAGTTCATCAATATGGACATTAGTGACTTTCATATCTGCAGGGAGTGCAATTTTTATGTTTTTCACAGGAAGCATGGGTTTTCCTATTTCTGTAGTTACTCCCCCTCCAGATAAAGAAACAGTATCATATCCGTTTTGAGTGTTGACGGAAAAATCATTGTTTGAGAAGGTAAGCGTAAATGTCTTCTGGTATTGTGTCTGGTTCTCATCAGCGTTTTGTTGTCCAAGGATCGTCGATGGTACAACAGAAAATAATAGACTACTTATTATCAACGATAATATGATAGTTTTTCTGAATTTTTTATATAGTATTTGATATACCCCCTAATTATACTATTGTAGGGTTACGAGATATTTAAACTTAACGACTGTTAAGAACAAAATTATATTTTTTTGTCCTGTTATCATGAAAACAGTGATGAAAAAATAATAAAACACCCAGAGGAGAGCCCAGCGGGGTACCAAATACCACGCGGCTCCACACAAGACAGCCAGGACGGCACCAAATGCCGCCAAACCGCCTCTAGGCATGTTATTCTTTGTCATTCATACTATATAAACCTATCATGGTAAAACGGCAAATTGAAAACAAAAAACAAGGAAGTAGTCGATAAGACCAACAAGGAAGACAAAAATTTTTTAATCCAGTAACGGCTTTAGAACAATACCTCTATCAAAAGAAAATCGGTGAACAATGATCCGATTTGACGACATAGAGGCACAGGGAACCTCCGGTGCCCTACCGGGGGTTTCCAACCAATACTTGATTACTCAAAATTCCTGTCTCCTTATTTAGAAAACTTTCATCATTTCTTTCTTTTTTTTATTTAGAAATCTTCGATACGAAAGATCCAGAGATAAAATAATCAGA
>DATMWV010000108.1:0-12042 GCA_035562195.1 Thermoplasmatota archaeon | reverse complement strand
ATCATTTTGATTTTCCTTTCTTGGATTTTATACGATAATCAATTACAATACTACTCAAGGTAAAAAATACCCCCAACAACCAAATACAATAAAGAGAGTAAATGAAATAAAAAATATCAATCCAAGTGGTAAAACAATAGGGAGGATAATCAGGTAAAATAATTTTTCTAAGCCAATTAATTCCATATTTTCTAAAAATACGAATATTACTTCAAAAGGACCCATGATTAGCACTGAACCAACCCATAATATGAATAAAAGTCCACAAATTATTTTGTAATATGCTACCTCTATTTTTGAAATTTTTTCTTCATCGGTTTTATTTCCACAATTACAATCTGAGTTCTGTAACTGAGTAATTTCATTCTTCAGTATAACATCCTTTTCAATGATACCAATCATTTCCTCTTGTGTAATGGGATTCAGTAACTGATACTGCTGAACCATCGATTGCATCCTTGATTTACTGACAACCTTTGAAAGAATCAGACCGATGAAATACATCATTTTAAGTTGATTCTTTGTCACAACTGGAATCTCTGATGTGGGGAACACCCCTCTACTCATCTGAGATTTGATGATGATTCGTTGAATCTCCTTGTTATTTGATATGTCAACGATGGTCTGGAATAACAACTCTCTCTGGTTGATTCTGTCTTTGATGATGTTCTGTTGTGAGGTCTGGACTGATTGATACCCCACCACATTATTCAACGACCCCAGCACAAGAAGAACCACAGCACAGATACTTATTCCAATCAGAGGTTTCTTATCCATACTTTCCTACCCCTATACAGTATTTTAAATGAATGTTCTCCTATAAATACTGAATGAATCCAACCAGATACCGTAATAATGGGAATGCATTTGGGAATCGTTCCAACAACCAATGGATGAACGGGAACTGCGGTGGTTCATACGAGTACGGCATGGTGACCTCCATGGTTGACCAGTTGCTTTCCAAACCAAGGACATCTCGTGCTTTCGCTTTAATCGTGTATGTTCCTTTCTTCATCCAAGCATGTTCCACCCAGATGCTTTCCCCCGAGGCACCTTCGTAAGACCACTCGCTATTGCCATCACCCCAGTCGATGAAAACAGTTACTGGGTTATTATCGGGGTCAATAGCAGGGAAAGCATACCAATATTCTTCACGAGGTTTTCCGGGATTTTTCCCGTCTATAGACGGAGGATTGGGCGGTTGGTTCGAATTAATTGAACCGAATGCATGCAAACCACGTCCAAGACCACCACCTGAAGACCCGATATAGACAGTGCCGTCAGGGCCTATTGCTGGGGAGGCATCTACCCATTCATCAGAGATGATTTTCCGCCAACGTTCCGTCCCATTTGGATGAACTGCAAGTATTTCTCCAGCAGTTACTTCACCAACATCGACACCGACGTAGATGGTACCTTCAGCGGCGATAGCAGGGCAGGAGGTGAATATATGTCGATTAGTTCCGAGATTAAATGTCCAGCGCATAGTACCATTCGGATACACCGCATACAACTCATCACCACCAACATAGATGGTCCCATCTGCTGCAATCGCCGGAGTGGTTTCCGTACCAGAGCCGACTCCACAGCGCCAGCGCATCGTCCCATTCGGATAAAGTGCATAAAGGTAGCCGTCCCAGGAGCCAAAGTAGATGGTACCATCGGGTGCAAGGGATGGAACCCCTTTCACTTTATCCCCTGTAGGGAAAGACCATTTCAATGTCCCGTTTGGATTGAGGGCGTAGAAACGGTTATCCCAACACCCAATGTAAATCATCCCATCAAGCCCAAGTGCAGCAGAACCATAGATGTCATTAGGAAGGTCGTAATGCCACTGCTCTGTTCCATTCGGATTGATAGCAAAAACTCGCCCCTGTGAATGTCCAATGTAAATTGTTCCATCATCTGCGATAACAGGTGACGCTGAAACGATTTGACCAGTATTGAATTTCCATTTCAGGTTTCCATTTGGATATAGGGCATATAAATACCAATCGCATGAAGTTATATAGATAGTGCCATCCTCAGCAAGTGCAGGAACAGACCAAATCGGTTCTGCTGTTTCATAACTCCATCGGAATGTCCCATTTGACCAAAGGGCGTAGAAGACGAAGTCTTTGCATCCGAAGTAGATATTTCCTTCTATATCTATGACTGCGCCAGAATCGACACCGCCTGAACCGAATGTTTTAAATCGCCATTTTTCAATCCCGGGGTTGTCGCTGGTGCTGACATAGGTTCGGCTGGTGCGCTGGGCGTTGTAGGATTGTGTCGGCCAGGATGAGTTCATCGGCCCACTCATTCCAACAGATGATGGAACAGAAGTTGATGAGGATATTACCTGTTCTAATGCGTCAGGATTTGTCTGTATTCCATTAAAATATTCTTGATAATGCAACGCTTTGTATTCATAGGGATATGCTTTCCGAAGGCAAAACAACTCCTGAGATGACAAGTGCTGTTCGAGTTCATTTGAAGTTGTATCCACAAGATTGGTTGCCTGAACTGGTATTAGACAGCAAAGTAGAATGAAAATGACAAGTAGAACCAGTAGCGAGATGATGTGTTTCTTCATCGGTTTTCCTACCCTTATGGAAATAAAAGAATCCTTGGATATTTAAATCTTCGTGAGAAGGGAAAATTATGCAGGGGAAGGGATTTGAACCCTCGGACTCCTGCGAGACAGGATGTCTCATCACACGAACCTTTCTTGTGTTTTGATCTTAAGTCCTGCGCCGTTGGCCAAGCTTGGCTACCCCTGCAGACAAATGAAATAAAGAAGTGCGGACGCCGGGATTCGAACCCGGGCAAGAGGCTTGGAGGGCCTCAATCATAACCACTAGATCACATCCGCATTCTATGACCCATTATCTTCCTTTCTGCGTCTGGTGTGAGGTAGACATAAACTTACTATTCATAATCTTTTTTATCAAACATCCCTCTGTTGAGATGAAAAGAAAAAAGAAAAAACACAAAGGAGTGCACAGGAGAAGATTTAAATCACCAAAGGAGATATCTGATGCAATAGGAGGTGCAGTATGGTATACACATACGAAGGATGGACATTATACACACGCAGTGTAACCCTAAAAGGTGGACGGAAACAAACAATCTATTTCTTCAGCAAACGCTCACCAAAAAGTGGGACTCCCTGCGATTTACCAAACGGGTACGCTGTCGGAGTCAATAAGAGAACCAGTCTCCCTTACCTCAAAAAGAAGTAAAACCCATTGATTCCTTTTTTTCCTCTTTTTTTTTTAGATTGCAGAAAGCTTTATAAGTACTACTTATGTTCAATAACCTGTGAGAAGAATGGGTGACGAGAGTAACGACCCTGAAGAAGTCAGCTGCATGAAGTTGAAGGAAAAAACAAGCATCAGTTCCAATGAAGAACTTATGTTGTTCATGCATCGTTTTAATCTTGACTGGGACACGGTAGAAACAATGCCGGCGTTCGAAGAACACTGCAAGGAATTATTCCGCCGAGTAAAACAAGACAAATAATGCCCTGGTTATTGGTTTTTTTCTATTTCTATCTTTTGACGAAATACATATAAAACAGAGGTCGATGTTGCTGCGGAGTTGGTTTCATGGTAAACTTCGATCATTTATATTCAGATAGAGCAGGAAAGATGCGGAAATCTGAAATCCGTGAATTACTCAAAGTAACACAAGACCCGGAGATCATTTCTTTTGCTGGCGGATTACCGAATCCACTCTCGTTTCCCATTCAGGATATAAAGATCATCGTTCAAAACGTTTTAAACAATCATGGGAAAGTCGCACTTCAATACGGAGCGACGCAAGGGATTAATGAACTTCGGGAAGCAATCGCTGAACGCTCCCGTAAAGAAGGTATGACAAAAGGAACCTCTCCAGATAACATCATGATTACCAGCGGATCCCAACAAGCACTCGATGCAGTAGGAAAGATTTTCTTGAACCCTGGAGATATCGCGATGGTCGGCCTCCCGTCATATCTAGGTGGCATTAACGCGTTCCGCAGTTACGAGGCAAACCTTGTCGGAGTCCCCTTAGATAAAGAAGGAATGCAAGTGGACCTCCTTGAAGAGAAAATTAAAGAACTCATCAAACAAGACATGGTGGTGAAATTCATCTACACGATCCCCACATTTCAGAACCCTGCAGGCACGGTCCTGCCAGAGTCTCGACGGAAAAAACTCCTCGACATCGCCCATGAATATAATTTGGTCATCATCGAAGATGATCCATACGGGAAGCTGCGATACGATATCCCTGCAATAAAACCTATCAAAGCTTTTGATGACGAGGGCCGAGTCATCTACATGTCAACGTTTTCAAAGATCCTTGCACCTGGCTTCCGACTCGCTTGGATTATCGCACCTGAGGATGTTATGCGGAAACTTGCCTTATGCAAACAGGCACAGGATCTCTGCACCGCACCGTTCTCTCAATATATCGCCCATGAGTTCATAAAAAGCGGTTCGATGGATCTCCATATCATGAAGATCTGTGAGATGTATAAGCCAAAACGGGACATCATGATGGATTCCATGAAGAAATACTTCCCTGAGGGATACATCTGCAACAAACCAAAAGGCGGGATGTTCGCCTGGGTCACCCTTCCTGAACAGATCGACACTGAAGCGATGTTCCTTGACGCGTTCAAAGAAAAAGTCGCCTATGTCCATGGCAAAGCATTCTGTGTCGACGGAGGAGGAAGTAGTTCTATGAGACTGAACTTTTCCTATTCGACCAATGAACAACTTGACATTGGTATGAAGCGGCTTGGTACGGTCATTGAACGGAAAATGAAGGTATTATGCAGGTAGGAAAAACACTGCTTCTTGCCATCCTTCTTCTCATCAGTATTTTTTCTGGGTGTACATTCCTTCGACAGACGCATTTTACGCTCCTTTCTGTTGTTGTTGACGATGATCAGGGGTTCCCACGAATGAATGTGCAGTTCAACACCTCTGATATCGCGGTCCTGACACTCACCAGCCCAGCTGGGTCGGTTCTCTTCTCAGAGACTTATTATGCTGGGATTCATAATGAAAGCATTTATTTTTCAGGTTATCGCACGACAATCCTGCCTGGGATCTACCGATTGGAAGCTGTAGATTCCTCCAAACAAACCATTTTTGAAAACAAAGTATCCTATCTTGGTGATAATCTTTCCCTTACTTCTCTTTCTGTGGATGGATGGAGTAAAAAAACCAGCTCTCCGATTGTCACGCTCCATATTAGCCTTGTAAACTCTGGTGATCTGCCTGCATACCCACACCGATTGACAGTCATGCAAGGATCATCGACAGAAGAGGTGCTTCTTCTCCCAACCGTGGTTCTTCCCCTCTCCACACAGCAAATCACCTGTTTTGTTCCCCTTCTTGATCCATCCCCTGAGACAAACCAACTACGTATCTCTTTATTTGACAGGACCGGAACAGTCCGTTTCCAATCAAATCATTCGGTGATGAAAAGAAATCAGTTAACCTCATGGGAATACACCTGGTATTACCTTGGGACTCACACCTTGAAGACCCCCCAGGTTGATTGGTTCTCTGACTATTACAAAAGTTTGGATCGATTTGATCTCATCGATTATGCCGCATACGTGTTTGATCCTTATGATGATCGGTATATCCAGTTTCTGGTTGATCAAATCCTTCTGCTAAAAGATGTAAAAACCGATGTAGAGAAAATAAATTTTGTCGCATCGTTTGTCCAAAGCATTGAATATAAGAACGATGACCCTGACAATGAGTCGTATGAATATCCGCGGTACCCGCTTGAGACGTTACATGATAAACAGGGTGACTGCGAGGATAAAGCCATCCTTACTGCAGCCTTGCTTGAGAACCTTGGGTATAACGTATCACTCCTACGACTCCCTCAGCATATGGCAGTCGGTGTCCATCTCAACGAAACGATACCACTTTATTCATATTACATTGATGAATATTATTTTTTAGAGACAACCACCCTACATATGACACTAGGGAAAGTCCCTCCGGAATATGAGGGTCTGACCAACATCAGCATCTACCCAGTTTCATCACGACCGCTTCTTCTTCATCTTTGGAAAAACGCGACGCGATTTACAATAAGCAATGGAGATGATTATGTGAGTGTTCAAATGATCCTTGAAAACCTTGGGGGAGAAACTTCTGCAAACATCGAGGTTCGGGGGGCATTCTATGATACTATGAGTCGCATCTACAATCAAGAGACAACGATGATTTCCCCTCTCGCTGCAGGTGAGAAGCGGTTGGTGAAACTTTCAGTCGATGTTCCTACGACGGTCGGCGAACAAGGCACAACTCTCAAGACACAGCTCTACATAAATGGTGTGATGGTCAATTCACGTGAATCAACATCACGATTCCCATGAAACTTTCTTTTCCATCTATTTTCTAAGGGACAAAGTTTATAACCATTAGCAAATACTTCCTGTTTTGCTGGGCGTAGGTGGACGGTTGACGGTGACCTTTTTGGTTGCTGAGGAAAGTCCTCTCTCACTCTGAATCGGGACCCTGCGCAAGCAGGTAAGGCGAGAGTCTTAGCAGAGGAACAGAAACGACACAGCCCTTGGATTATGCGATGATTCACCTGGTGATGAGGTCTCCTTGGGATTTGGTGAAACGGCCAATCTGCTCCTGGAGCAAGCCCAAACATCGGGATCAGTTATTCAGACTGCTCGTAGGTAGGGCGCATTAGACAAATACCGTTAAAACAGAAAGAGGCTTACGGCCTGACGGAAGACATCGGCTTTCGTCCTCCCTCTCCTATTGGAGGGGGAGACACCCAGCCCGTCTTATGTTCCAACATAAGTATTCTTCTGTGTTGAATGGAACTATCCATACATGGTACTTTTGTGGTTGTTTTGTGATGATAACAACTCTTTGAATTCATCGAGTGAGATCAGTCCATCTTTATACATTTGGAAGAGTTCATTTCTTGGTTCTGAATATGCTATGTCCTTTTTTGGTGGTTCTGGTTTTCTGTCTGGTATTTCTGGTTCTGGTTGTAGTTGTCTTTTAGTGAGTGATTCCTCAAAGTTACGGTAGGACTGTTCGTATTCCTGGGTTGCATAGTTGATGTATCTCATAGTGGTCTTTGGGTCGTCATGTCTTGCTTGTGTCTGAACTTTTTTAACATCTTTCTCGACCCTGGCATATTCTGTTATTCCTGTATGTCGCCATTGATGGAAGTGGAAATCATCAATTCCTGTTATCACTCGATATTCTTTGATAATCTCCCATAGCTTTGTGTTTGAAAGTCTCTGTCCTTCATAAAGGAATATAGCCTCTTCATGCCCTGGCTTTGGCTTCTCTCTGTGTTTATCAACATACTCTCTGAGGATACCTAAACATTCCTGAGATATATTGATAGTTGCTGGTTTGCCACCTTTGGTTATCTCTGCTCGTAATGGTAGTTTCTTTGTTTTGTCTTTGATGTCATTGAGATTTAATCCCCTTGCTTCGCATCGTCTTAACATACACCAAAATGCTGTTTTGAATATAGCATAGTGCATGTAATTTCTCTTCTTCGCTGTTTCAAATATCAATTCATGTTGCTGTGGTTTAAGAACCAACTTGTCAAGATTGTTTTCATCGAATTGTAGTTTAGGGGCTTTGAGTCTACGTAGAGCTACACCATAGAATTCTTCTGGTAGTATTTCTTCGTCAATCAAGAAGTCTACATATTTCTTTACTGCTCCAAATTTGGGTGTCAATGAGTTATTTTGATATTTAGAACAGTGTGTTGCCCATTTGTCTAAGTCATCTTTAGTGATTGACTTTGGTTGCTTGTTAATGACCGTTAGAAAAGTTCTGATTGTCCATAGATAGGTTTTGATGGTTTCTGGTCTCTTTCTCTGCTTGTTTCGAAGATAGTCCCTAAATGCGTTGATGTGGTTTTCATCTAGCATCTAAGTGACCTCCATATTTGCCTTTGATAAACGAGTTTCTCTATTGCGATGTCCTCGTTCATCAAGATTAAAATCATCTGTTGGATTATAAGGTTTCATCGGAAGATTTTTAAATTGGGAAACGGAAATACGCTTCTGTTCAGGCAGACCCGCTCGTTTGCGTATGGAATTTGTTTCCTTCAAATCTTCTATTGCGTATCTACATATTTCTTCTAATTGGTTTTCAAGAAAAGATTTCACATATTCCACAGATTGTTTACTAATCTGTTGTCTACAACAATATCCCTTTAAAATTCTTTGAATTACCTTATATGGTAATTTTCCCAACCGTGTATTCATTTCTTTTTCTCATATTGATACAAAACCACATTGACCTATCGGGTCACATAAAACACATTAAAACTTGTTCTAACCCACGTTATCCCTTCGTTGGAATGGTAAAACACGTTATTTACCATGATACCACTAGAAGCTCACTATTCTATCTCTAAACTTAACTGGTATTAGATGTATTTTCAGAGGGGGGTTGCAATATGGTATTCCGCTAACATCTCCTGTAATTTCTCTATCATCCTCAAGTCTCTTTCAAATGCCTTACGGTCTAATTCCACTGTAAAGACCTTATAGTTACATTTCTTGTTATCACACTTCCTTACTCTAATATAGCATCCTGACCTTTTAGATACTCTACCACTGACACATCTCAA
Organism: Thermoplasmatota archaeon; assembly: GCA_035562195.1. Taxonomy (GTDB): domain Archaea; phylum Thermoplasmatota; class E2; order DHVEG-1; family DHVEG-1; genus SM1-50. Next base: position 3,420 of record DATMWV010000108.1, on the reverse strand, counting down.
CATTCCTCCATTACATTTACTGCACTTCATAAACTATACTTCCTTCTATTTGTGACATCGTTAACATCTTCTTTATATTCTCCAACCCCATATTTCTCAAAGAAGACCTCTGTATAAAGTTCTGCTAATATAGGAGTAGGGAGATGATCCCACTCCTCATAATCTATTCCCAATGGTATTACAGAGTTGGTATAATCTACAGGATGAGTGCCTGGATGATAATATTCATCTAACAGAAGTTTATGTCTTGGATTCTTAGAGTTCTCCCATTCCTTCAGTTTCCTCTCTAGCCATCCATTCTTCAGTTTATTGATTGCACCTTCAGTATTGTTCCCATTATATGAACGTTGACCGAACATATTAGCTTCCGGTTGTCCAAAGAATTTATCTCCATAGATTAATCTTTTATTCCAATACTTATAACTTAAATCTAAACACTTTTCTCCATCCTTGGCAAGTTTGTATTGCCTCTTCGGATAGGTGATTATTCCTTTCATATTTCCTCTAAAAACAATTTCAAATTACTTCCATAACGGAAGACATACAAAAGACATCGAAGAGAAAGAAAGTAATTCTTTTTCCCTCTCTCCACTTTCTTATTTTGAGGGAGTTATTTCATTTGTTATACTTCGTCTATTCATTGAAAAGAACGAAGAGAGGGGGAAATTACTTCCCCCAACAGATGACAGAACATAATCCTACTATAGATTAACTCCCCGATGATGAACATAATATTACTTTGTTCACCATTAGTTATATTCTTGGGTCTACTTGTGTTTTATTCATTCCAGTCCCTCCTTGAAGGATTCAAGAGATACACAACATCCCTTCTACCAAGGATCATTAACTTTGTATCGGTGGCATATCCCTTTATTTCTATGGAGGTATTCATCGCATACCGTAAGGGTCTGTTTGTTCTGAGGGAGATTAACTTAATCCCCTGAATGGTTTCGATGATGCGACATATCGCCCGCATGTCGTAGTCATATCCACAGAGTCTCAAGGTATCTGGAAACGTCTTGGATAGATGCACACAGAAAGTTATCGGAGTTGCACACATTAGGAGTTCCTCAACATAAGATATGTGAGATTCTGTTATGTTGAATTGAAAGGATGTTATTAGTTTAGGTTTACATGGTTGTCTTGGTTTGAAACCATAGAGTTCGAATAACTCGATGCCTCGTATCTCATCGTATAGTTTATCAGGCATAACGTGGACTCTTGCACTCGCCTCTGAGTCATCAAAAGGAAGACTAATGGGGAGAACTTCCATTAGAAACTCCCCTGTTCTTTCATGGATATGAAGTCTGTTTCTGTAAAGATGATGTGGTCTATTACAGAGATACCGATTATCTCCCCTGCTTGTTTCAGGAGTGCTGTAACTGCTTTATCTGCCTCTGAGGGTTGCACAGACCCAGAAGGGTGGTTATGTGCCAGTATTAGAGAGTAGGCATTATCGCTTATGGCTTTCCTAAACACTTCCCTGGGGTGAATAAGGGAAGCATCCAGTATGCCTATTGATATTATGTGGGTATTTATTACTAAATTTTTTGTAGTTAATGTGATAGCAATAAAATGCTCTTTGCTATGGTCGATATTTACCTTTTGCACTCTCTTAAAAAGGTCGGTAGGAGTCTGTATCTTCCCTATAGGTTCCTGTATCTGGAGGATGTGGTTCATAGTAACCCTTCCTCCTGTCTGTTGTGGTGGTGAATGAAGGCTAGTTTTCTCTTTATCTCTGCTTGTTCTCTGTCGTGCTGTTCTCGTTCTTCTGGTGTCTGGTGTGTGGCATCCACTACTTCGTAAGTTATTAGTTTCCTGGTTTTATAGATGGCATTAAGTTCCTTGATTTGGTTTTGTTGATGTTCATTGAGAGGTATTTTTAACTCCTGTATCTGCCTTAATCGTTCTATGTGTTTTTCTTCAACGTTCCAGTATGAGAGGTCAAACATTCTTTCTACATGTCCGTTCTCTTCATCGATTCCTAAAAGAATTACCTGGGTATAGGTAGATTTCTTCGGGTTGCACCATCTCCCAGTTTTAGGGTCTTGCGTCTGTGTTATTTCTCTGTCTCCTAGTTTTGGGTTTGTTTCTACATAAAAACGACATTGTGTCTTGTAGTGGAATCCCCAAGGATAATCAGAAACCACATAGGGATTTTCTATGGTTGGTTGTGGTATAAGGGGTTTCATTAAATCACCCCCAATAATGGAATCTCTCGGGGTTGTTTCATTGCTTCGGGAAGTGTTCGGGGCTTTACTCTCGTAAAAACTAGGGTAGTTACATGGTAACCTCGGTTCATTATCTCAGAGGCATGAATCAAAGAAGTTGTGTAATCAGTGATCTCATAAACGATGGTGTCTTGTTCGCCTGGCATTAGAACCCCACCTCCTTAAGTTCAGAGATGGAGTCGAGTCTGTCCAGGGAGATACTTAACCAGGGTGTCTCTATGCTTCGTATCTCGTTTAAGCGTCTGTCTAAGAAGTATAAATCCCCTAAGTATTCTACTACTGGAAGAACAGACATCTTAGAAGCCCCCTAGATTAATAACCTTCGAGGCTTGGACATAATGCCCCTTGTAGAGTGCTTTGATTCCATCGATTGAAAACGAAGGGTCACTCTTCAAGGTCTGTAGATGCTTCTGAATAAGTGCTTTTTCCTTCTGTTGTTTTCGTCTTAATAGTTCCGTCTTGTTCTCATCGGTCTCGTTCCTGAGTTTGTCGTCTCTGTCGTGATACGTGTTAAGTTTCTTACACAATATGGTAAGAGATTCTAGCTGTTTGAGTTCATCATCAACGGTGTTAATTGTGGATTTGTGTTTGGATGTGATGGTCTTAGAGGTATGAGGGGTGAGTTGCTTTAGTGCCTTCTGTATGGTTGCTTTCTGGGTCGAGTCACTCCCTATAAGGTCATAGTATTTGAGATTATAGAGAGTAGAGTTGACTCGAATCAATCCCTTAGACTCTATTCCAACCCAAGCACCAGAGCTTAAGATTATGGTCTCTCGTATTTGCCTTACTGAGACTTTGTTTCCCCCTAAAAGAGTTGGGGAAGACAGTCTCACCTCTACTATAGATGTGGTTGTCTCCATAAAAAAACTTCCTACCCTGGGACTATTCCCAGGTGGCAAGTTTTCCAACAACTACAAGGTATATAATCCTTCGATTGAGACCCTAAAATCCATCGAATTCGACCATATAATAGTAAGATATCATAGGAACAACTCTCTCCTTATGAACGTAATAACTCTTCTGTTCTGTCCTCCTATAGAATCAAAGAGAATCTACCCGTGCAGTCTTAAAAATTTTCTCTCTTAAACCACAACTTAGTTGGTTTTAAATTTCCTAACGAAATAGAAAATTGAAGTGAGGAAGTAGATCATCATTGGAATTATACTCCATTTATCAACGATATAAAAAC
>DATMWV010000107.1:0-2078 GCA_035562195.1 Thermoplasmatota archaeon | reverse complement strand
TATGGTGCAAAACTTGGTGCTTTTTCGAGAAACGATGAACTTACAACTGAAGATTTTGAGATGCTAGTTATTGCCGATTTTACTTCAGAAATTTGAAAAAATTACGTGAATTCATTATTCATTCTCCCTATCAAAATCTTAATCATCAAGTAATATTGAATGATCCTATGTTCTTATTTCATAGGTTTTACTAGTAAGCACCAGTTCAAATAATATTTTTTTTCATTATTATAAAAATATGCAGGGGAAGGGATTTCGACCCGAAGTTCAAATCGCACCCCTACGTTTGATTCTGATAGTTATAATGCTGCTGTTGGGATTGAGCATCCACGAGTATAAATCCCTCGGTGTTGATCATTTTTTAAATGAGATTTTACTTGGGTCTCTACAGATAGAAAAGGTTAACAAAGCCGTTGGAGGGCTTCTTACGAAAGATACAAAGCCCCAAAGAAAAACCAGCAATATTTCTCCTTAGTGTAGCATAATCTTCTTCATGCAAATAAAAGTATTTAATGACTTATTGCAGTACTTTAAATTCCTTGTTATCCTTTTTGCAGATACACCGGATAATCGTCTTTCCTGAAAGAGCGTTATGAGCTAAGGATCCCATCGCGGTCGCCCATATTCCAACGAAGTAAAAATTGGATAGTCCGGGTAGCGTTGTTTTGAATTTTTTATCATTGAGATCTTCTCGCATGCTGAAGTCAAGATTCCGATTTGGGAGATTAAACCATCCTTGAGTTCCTCCCATGTACCGCTCCCATGTCATTAACGTGGAGACATCGATAACCTCAACTTGGTTTTTTATACCGTGGAAGTGGTGGTCGAGAATTTCGATGACTCGTTCTGCGACTTTCTGTTTTTCTTGCTTATATTTTTCTCTGTCGTCATTGTACAGTTTTTTCCAATACGCATAGCTTGCAGTCAGCTCAACTTTTATTGTACCCTTGCCTGATGGAGCCATGCTTGTATCGAAACCATAAAGTTGTGCCTCTATACTTTCGTATTTGTGGTTCGCTATAGTCACCGGTTGTTCAAGGAGCAATACTAGAGATGAAGGCTCACGGGAGAGGTCTCGGTTGACCCCGAGGAAAACATCAACAGCGAAAGGAGTCTCATCAGAACGTGGAGTACAGTAGTGACGAACGATCTCATTTATGTATCTTCCCTCCAACATCTCAAGGATTGTCTTTCGACCATCAGCATTTGAAATGATAATGTCTGCATGATGCTCACTTCCATCAACAAGCTTGATTCCTACGGCTTTATCGTTCTCCACTAGGATTTTTTCAACCCTTGCTCCATAATGGACTTTTCCGCCCAAAGTCACGTAGCGTTTCTCGATAGATTTCGCAAAATCAGCACCTCCACCCACTAGCCATAAGATATCACCAGTTATCCCCCCAGCATGTCTCATACAATGAAAGAAGAGAGGGGCATCTGGATTTGAATAGATGAGTTCAGCAAATGATTTTTTCAGAAATGGATCAGAGAACAACTCGGCAAATGAACGCATATTCATCTTCATCCATTTTCGAATTGGAAATATCACTGGTAAAATTTTGATCATTTTCCAGGCTGAACCGCTGCTCATTGCTGCATCGATTTTATCATTAGTAAATACCTTGATTAATCGAATGTATTGTTCAATCATCCTTGAGTCTGCTGGTGATAAGTTGTGTAACGTTTTTTGTAACCTCTCAAGATCGTAGTAATCTATGAAGAGTTTCCCATCTGATGAGGCAACAGCCGCGCACATGTCGACAGAAATTAGTTTTCGAGGCAACGCGCCAAGCTCATGCCACATTTGGTTGACAGTTGTACCTGGTTTGCAACCGAAAAAATGGTGAATGACAGCATCGAACGTGTAGCCCTTGCGTTTCCACGATGTGCACTGTCCACCTGGCTTGTTATGCATCTCAAAGATCTGCGTTTCGTAGCCGTTTATCTGACCGTAGATACCTGCAGACAGACCACCCATACCAGCTCCTATAATGATTATTGACTTTGCCATGTGGTTTTATCCCTCGATCTAACAGAGATTGTATATTTTTATTTAAATACATTCTCTAAAAAAT
>DATMWV010000106.1:0-12267 GCA_035562195.1 Thermoplasmatota archaeon | reverse complement strand
ATCATCGACAGACACAAGGTAGATATGGTGATGGCGATCGGCCCAATCATCATGATGAAGGTTGTTTCTAATCTTACAAAAAAATATGATATTAAAACCCTGGTGAGTTTGAATCCGATTATGGTCGACGGGACCGGAATGTGCGGTGGATGTCGTGTCTCGATTGATGGGAAGACAAAGTTCGCATGTGTCGATGGCCCTGAGTTTGATGGCCATAAAGTTGATTATGAGAATTTAATGCTTCGGAACCGCCGTTTTGTTCATGCGGAAGGAGAGGCATGTAGGCTGGATGATGTTCAATGAGCATTCGAAGGACAAAACCCGAGATGCCAGAACAATCGCCACGAGAGCGAATTAAAAATTTTAAAGAAGTCCCCTTTGGGTATGGAAAAGAGATAGCTATTCAAGAAGCAAATCGTTGCATGCAATGTAAAAATAAACCATGTATGAAGGGATGTCCCGTGGAGATTGATATCCCTGGATTTGTCGCATGTATAGCGAAGGGTGATTTTGATAAGGCAGCGGAGGTCATTAAAGCAAAAAATAATCTCCCTGCGATTTCTGGTCGTGTCTGTCCGTATGAGAATCAATGTGAAGGAGAATGTACGTTAAAAAAACTCGGAGAACCGCTTGGTATTGGACGCTTAGAACGATTTATTGCTGATTATGAACGGGAGAACGGTAAAAAGCCTCCGAAGAAACCACACTCCACAGGAAAACACATTGCGGTGGTCGGTTCAGGTCCTGCAGGGTTGACTTGTGCTGGCGATCTCGCTCGGATGGGACATGCGGTCACTGTTTTTGAGGCGTTACATGATCCCGGTGGTGTGCTGATGTACGGAATCCCTGAGTTTCGTCTGCCCAAAGCCATCGTAAAATCTGAAGTCGATTACATCAAAAGTCTTGGAGTTAAAATCAACTATGATATTGTTGTAGGAAAAACAATCACAGTTCAAGAGTTAATGGATGATTACGACGCCGTTTTTATCGGCACTGGTGCTGGTCTTCCAAATTGGTTGAATATCCCTGGTGAGAACCTCGATGGGGTCTATTCAGCCAATGAGTTTCTCACCCGGGTGAACATGATGAAAGCGTATCGATTCCCTGAATATGATACACCAGTGAAATTAGGGAAAATCGTCGTGACATTTGGTGCAGGGAATGTCGCGATGGATTGTGCGCGCACTTCGTTACGACTAGGGGCTGAGAAATCCTATATACTCTATCGAAGAACGGAAGCTGAAATGCCGGCTCGGGCAGAGGAAATAGAGCATGCAAAACAAGAAGGAGTTATTTTCAAGTTGCTGATCGCCCCGATTCGATTCATCGGGGATGAGAAAGGAATCCTTAAAGAAGTTGAATTTCTGAAAATGCAATTAGGGGAACCAGATGAGTCAGGCAGAAGACGACCTGTTCCGATTCCAGGCTCTGAAGAAAAGTTAGCGATTGATACCGCACTTGTCGCAATCGGTCAAAGCCCAAACCCATTAATCCCTCAGACCATGAAAGATCTACAAATTGGGAAACATGGGAATATCATTACAGATGAAGATGGGCGGACGTCGATTCCGAAGATTTTTGCTGGTGGTGATATCGCGACTGGTGCAGCGACAGTGATTCTTGCGATGGGTGCTGGGAAACGGTCAGCTAAAGCAATTGATGCGTATTTGAAAAACAACTCGTAGGGTGCTTTCTATTTCTTTGAAATTGAGAATCTCCCAAATTTAAATTCACAGTTTGTCTGTATCAATGAGCCGATCAGGTATCCTCCGATGAGATAGATAATCAGTAAAAGGATAGGGACGATACCAGTGTACCCTAAGATTGTTGAGTACCCAAGGATAGCTGCGAAGGTCACATCTAGAAGAATCGTTCTTCGATGATCTTGTGGTTTTTGTTTTACTAAAAAGCGATACATGATATAGATCTGAGAGGGGATTCCATAGAGCATAAAGAAAAGAAGATAGTAGACGTTTCGTGTGTACCAATACGCAAGGAAACTACAGAAAAGAAAACCTAATTTTAATGCACATCCATACAGGAAGTACGGGTGTATTCCATGGAGCCTTTGATTGTTTTTCACCTGAGTGATGACCGCGAAGCTTTTGACACCAACACTCCGGTCAGCGTCAACGTCTTTGAGTCCGTTTTCCCATTGTGCGAACGCAGTTGCAGCGAAGATGACCACTCCGATAAAAATCCAGGTATAGGTCGTTGGCGATCCTCCCACTGCAAAAACTCCGAAAAGGACAAAAAAGGAATACGAAATTGAAAATGAGAAATCATAAGACAGGAGGAATTTTTTCCCTTTCCAACCATACCAAACAAGCGACCCAAATGCAGGCAAGACACAAAAAAAACACAGAAGGACCGAGAACGAATCAACGGACAGGAGCAGAAGAAACAACATGAGCAGACAGACAAGGCTGGCTCCATAGAAAAAAAGCATCGCCTCTCTTTTAGACAATAAGCCACCAATCACAGGGTTTCTGGAAGGAACATAGGTATGCGCATCAAGTTCTACGTCACCTAACGCGATATAGGTGTTTAATGCCATATGGGAAAACAGAGAGATAATCGTAAAATAAATGATGTAGTACCATTCAACTGGTACCGTTGATGTCAATGCACCGACGATTGCGATAGACGCGCTGGTGGTAATCCCTTGTGTCCGACCGATGTCAGCAAACATGCGAAGTTTTTCTAACACAGAGGAAAAAAAGAGAAATCGGTATAAAAAGCTATAGGTTACAAACCGATGGATTTTTATGGACCTCTGGTTTACTTCTGTGTAAATGCTTCGTGATTACATTGAACTGACACGTCTCTTCAACATGGGCTTGACCGCTATCGCTCCGGTCCTTGGCGCGTTATCCATGTGGAATGTCGGTTCATTGCCCCTCTGGAAGTTATTTATATTGTTTATCATAGGAAGTCTTGCTCATATCTACGGATTTGTGATTAACGATGTTATCGATATTCGACTGGATAAACTTTCCAAAGATCTCTATGCAAGACCATTGGTTCGAGGAAGTATCACCAGGAAACGTGCTGCGGTCTTCGCCATATCATGTCTGATTGGTTCGTTTCTTCTTTCGTTTGTATTTTTCTCCGATCTCATCGGATACACCGTGCTTATCTGTATCCTTCTTATGGCGTATTTCCTTGCGACGGTGTACGACATTGCCAGTAAGAAATACCCAGGGATGGATCTGGTCGTTGCAACCGCCATTTTTTTCCTTATTTTATTTGGTGCATCGGCAATCGGGACACCTACCCGGTTAGTCTATATTGTGGCTCTCATCGGAGGGATACAGGTTCTTTTCATGAATATGATTAATGGTGCGATAAAGGATATAGATCATGACAAGCAAGGGAGTGCGAACACGGTTGCGATCCGTTTAGGGGCAAAAGTCTATGCAGGTGTCATTGCCTTACCCGTCACTTTTAAGACAACCGGGTATCTGATAGAGATCACCCGGATAGCCTTGATTTTCCTGCCGTTTGTTTTTCTTGGTTTGTCAGCAAGTCTATGGCAGATATCATTTCTTGTGTTGTTTGAGGTTTTGACGTTTTTTTCGATTTATAAACTCTATTCCATTAAGACCTTTGACCGGGCACGTATCAGAAAATTGATTGGAATTATCGTTATTTTCATGTACGCGTCTGTACCGATTATGCTTAGTTCATTGAACATCTACATCATTCTTGTTGCGTTGATCCCACCACTGTGGTTCTTCGCAAGTAATTTAGTGTTGCATAAAACGATTTTTGAGCCGAAAACAATGTAATGGTTTTATTCTTTCTTTTTCTTGGCTGCCTTGATGAGTCCATCAAAGAGAGGAGCAGGTTTCATCGGCCGAGATTTGAACTCCGGGTGTGCTTGTGTCCCTGTAAAATAAGGATGAGTTGGTAATTCCATGAACTCCATCAGAATCCCATCAGGGGAACGACCGGAAAACACCAGGCCTTTTTTCTCAAGAATGTCGATATATTTCGGATTGACCTCGTAGCGATGCCGATGGCGCTCGTAGACCTTGTTCTGATCGTTATATAATTCTCTGATCAATGAGCCATCGGTGAGGATTGCAGGATATGCGCCGAGCCGCATCGTAGCACCATAGCGTGATTCGGTGACGATTTTTACTTGGTCAGGGATGAAATCGATAACCGGATGTGGTGGGTTTTTTTCAACCTCTGTGGTGTTCGCGCCTTTTAATCCACAGACGTTTCGTGCATATTCAACGACGGCAAGCTGCATCCCAAGGCATAACCCAAGATAAGGAATGTTGTTCTCACGAGCATATTTTATCGTCGCAATTTTCCCCTCAACGCCTGAAAGTCCAAACCCGCCAGGGACAATGATCGCATCGAATTTTTTCAGATTGACTATCTTGCGAGGATGTTTTTCATAGATTTTGGAGTCGATCCATTCGATCTCCGGTTTGATATTATTATTCCAAGCAGCATGTTTCACTGCCTCAATAACAGAGATATAAGAATCAGAAAGTTTAAAGGCTCCAATATCAAAATATTTGCCGACGATCCCGATTTTTACTTTTTTATCCATTTTACGGATTTTCGCGATATAATTCTTCCAGGCATTGAAATCATGTTCTTCTTTGCGTAATCCTAGTTTCTTTAAAATTTTCTTGCAGAGCTCTTGTTCTTCGAATAATAATGGGACTCCGTAGACGTTATCGATATTAGAATCAGAGATGACATCTTCACCAGAGACGTTACAGAACAATGCGATTTTTTCCTTTCGTACATCATCGAGTGGTTTTTCAGAACGAGTGATGATGAAATCAGGTTGAATACCAATTTCTCTGAGGAGTTTAACGGAATGTTGGGTTGGTTTGGTTTTCGCCTCACCAAGGGATTTGAGGACTGGGACATAGGTGACATGGATATAGATGACTTTTTCGCCCTCGTGTTTCATCTGACGGACTGCCTCTAAAAACAATACATTTTCGTAGTCACCAACAGTACCACCAATCTCTACAAGGACGAAATCAAATTTTGTTTCCTCCCCTGGTGTACGGATCCGTCGTTTGATCTCATCAGTCACATGAGGGATTGGTTGTACGGTTTTCCCAAGGTATTTTCCGCTTCGTTCTTTTTCGATAACCGCACTATAGACTTGACCAGTGGTGATATTGTTACATTTTGGGATATTGATATCTAAGAAGCGTTCATAATGTCCAAGGTCCTGGTCGATCTCCCCACCATCCTCTGTGACCCAGACCTCACCATGTTCTGTTGGCCGTAGGGTCCCTGCATCAAAGTTGATGTAGGGGTCGATCTTAATCGCGGTTACTTTGTAACCGTGATTCACAAGGATCTTCCCTATCGATGCGGTCGTAATTCCTTTTCCTAAACCAGAAATAACTCCACCCGTGACAATAATATAATTAACCATCCCGATCAACAGGAAAACAGAATAAGGTAGGTGATTTAAATGATTTTGTATTTAATGAAAAACGAGTTAACCGCTATCATGCTAATTAAGGGTCCCAAAAAAGACTAGCCCACAACCAAACCAGGTGATGCATAGCAGGTAAAACCAGACATTTTCAAATGATACCGTAAGTCCAATTAAGAGGACTATCCATGGGAGGATAAGCAGGAATACCGCCTGTAATAGGCTTCCGACTTTTTCAGAGAGATTCAGCTCCATAGGTCATCAATATCTGTAGTTGTAAGTCGGTTTCGTATATTACATGATGTATTTAAGGTTAACTTGAATCTTTCAGGTCTTTTACCTTACCTAACGATGAACCATCCAGAAGATACAGATCTGCGTTGTCAACATCAATAAGTGAGCGGAACGGCCCAAGCAACGTGTCTTGATTCACTGCAGTCCCCCCGCATAATGGATTAAATGCTGGCATGAGAAGAATCTGCGATGTTGGCGAGTTTGGATATTTTTCTTTCAAGACGTCAGAATGGATTGGACCCCGTAACCAACATTGTTCAAACGTCCGGTATCCAAGACGGTCCATGAGCATGACAGTTGGGTGCGAATGTCCAATGATCACCTGATCACATTGCATGATTTCAAGGGATGGTTTTCGATGACCATGGGTAAAACCTATTCCCTCAAACACGTATCCATCTGAGGGATGCATCTGAATACCCGGTGTGAGTAACCGATCGATGTTCCCATCATGATTCCCTGGCAGTACATGAAGCGTGCTGTAGGATTGAATTTCGGCAAGAAAGTTTTTCACATCGGTTCGTTCTTGATAAGTCGAAGAAGGGATAGTATGTTTAATGTCTCCAAGAAAGATAATATCATTGACTTTATTTTTCGTAACAATCGAGATCAATCGTTCTTCCATCATCCTGGTCTGAGAGGGTACTTGTAGTCCACTCTCTCGTAATTCATTTTCGATTCCGATATGCAGATCCGCGATAACTAAAAGTTTTTTTTCTTTGAGCAGAAGGGCGGGTTCATCGATGAGTGGTTGGAGTGTTGGCTGCATAGGGTCATCCCATTGGAAACAGACTATTAAAACCGACCAGAGAAAGAAGAACGTTGAAGAACAACAAAAGATAAAATGCACAAAACACCCAGATAGAGAGGTCTCCAACTGCCTTCCATAATCCGTTCCCACCTTTTCCGATACCAAGGAAACGCAGTATTGAGTAAGAAAGAAGTTGAAGTGGGATTGCCAAAATGAGATATCCTAACACCCAGATGATGATTTCCAAGAAGAAAAATACTCCGGTGATCATAGTAAAACCATGTGATAGGAGACCGGTCAGCGCGCTGATGCCAAAGATGTTGTTGACCTCCATATCAAGGAGCAGAAATGCAATTACGAGAGCGAAGAGATGGATGGCGAGAGCGTATCGTCTGACTTTCTTATCTACCATGATGTCGACTGGAGGCTGTAAGAAAAAACGAACATAGATAAAGACACTCAGCGCAAGGATCCAGATGAAAATCAATTCATAGGGAAACGAGATTCCATCGACGCTTCGTTTCGCAGAAGGGTTATAGAAATGATCTCCAAGATAACACAGGGAACAATCTGCACGGAGTACAGGTCCGGTGGAAGACCCAAATTTCGTGACATCAAGGGCGTTGAAACGGACAAACCCTGTCGAAGAGAACCGTTGCGTCGAATGATCAATCGTCACCGTATCATTCGTCGGTAGGAAAACCATCGCTCCGTTTGCAAAAAATGATGATACCTGAATGAGGCTGTCCAAATCATCAATGTTTTGAAGGAAATCTGAAATAGAACCATCACTAAAGACTGTGAGAACCATTGAGACATCTTGTATGAGTTGTTGAATCTTAACATCATTGGATGCTGCGGGGGTAACGGACATAGTCAATGATATGGTAGATGTGGTATCAGGGAGTGGAAAAAGGGAGAGCGGGGGAGTTTTTGTAAGAGAGAATGCCGTATCCTGTATGATGAGGTAATCGTTCGGTGATCCCCCATTCCAAAGTGTACTGCCATCCTTGCCTTTTAATTGGATCGTACTTGTGTCTGAAAGGGTGGTAAGAACAGAAAAGTCTCCAGAGCAGCGCAAGGAAAGTGGACTATCTGAGCAGAGGACAAAAAACCGTGTGATGGTACCAGGGACTATTTCGAGAGGGACGATGGTGGTAACCGCATAGGGAAGATCAGAGGACAAGCTGATGGTTCCTTTCTTTATTCCAAGGATGAACAAACCATTATCCATGGTGATATCGACATCTGAATAGTAGATAAGATGATCGAAATATTGAACAAAGAGCTCTTCAAGGGAAGTGGCGGTGGTGATATCGATATCTTCTGCAACGATGACAGAGTCAAGATTGGTAATAGTACTTGCTCCAATGAGCGGAAATCCACCCATTTGTTGAACAAGTGAGGAATCAACCAGATGCTCCATCGGATGACCAGTGAACGATCCGTTCATCGTGGTTTTCCCCATGAAAAACACTTCTGTATCCTTTGTAAGTGTTGCTTTAAAGGTATACGAGGAGGTCAATAGAGCATTTGCTGACGGAGACATTATGAAAAAGACGATGACGATTCCTGCGAGGAGATACAGTGCTTTCATTCGAATCGCTGATGACACAGGGGTTCTTAAAAGTTTTTTTTTATCGCTAAGTAAAGACTTTTATCGTATTGAGTGATATCTTTCGTGAGGATGGAATACATGTGGGAAAAGAAATCATCTGGAGTGTTTGTGAAAAAAACCGAGAAAGCAGTACGAAAGATCGCTGATAGAAAAACCGAGATGATTGAACAGACCGCGGAATGGATGAAGAAATATCAGTATGCTGAATGGCCAAAAAACCCTGATAGAATAGAACAAGAGATGAAAAATAAGATCACTTCTGTACTATCTGAGGAGATGAAACAGCAACCCGCGTTCCTCGCATGGGTGTTGTACCAAGTCGCTGGCGAGCTTGTAAAACACCAGGAAGTGAAAGCGATATGGGAATAACGAGAAGTATTGCTTCGTTGTTCTGATTTGATTAAAAAAAGATTTAGAGATATTTTTTCAGGATGTTTGGGATTTCATCGATGATGTCAGTCGCGAGCAGTCCATAGGATTTCTTCTGGAACGCCTCGTTTCCCGCTTCTCCATTCAGGAACGCAGCGACACGGGCCGCCTCGAAGGGTCGTACTCCTTTTGAAAGCATTGCTCCAATGATTCCTGCAAGGACATCCCCAGTCCCTCCCACGGTCATTGCCTCATTATGGACATTATTTTGTTTTACGTCTGTTCCATTGCTTAAAACGTCAATGTATCCTTTGAGGAAAATCGTTATCCCGATTTTTTTTGCCCATTCTTTTACGACGGTTATGCGGTCGTCAAGGTCCTGTGTGAGAGTGATTCCTGTGAGTTTTTTGAACTCACCGACATGTGGGGTGACCACGGTTGTGGAATTTTGTATGAGTGTGAGGTTTTCTCCTATTGGTTTGATGGCATCCGCGTCTAGGACCAATGGTTTTTTTTCTGTGATGATACGTCGAACTAAGAGGATGATTGCTTCCTCGGTTTCAGGGGCGGTTCCCAGTCCTGGGCCTAGAATCACTCCGGTACATTTCCCAAGAAGCTCTTCGATATCCGGGATATCTTCTTTGGTGAGCATATCATGTGGTAGGTCTTTTACGATGAAGTTTGGTGAGAAAGCAGCGACAGACTCCCAGGATCGTTGTGGTGTCGCGATGTAGACAAGGTCCACACCGGTTCGTAAGGCTGCAAGACCACTGAGAGCTGGTGCCCCGATATATGGGCCTCCACCGATGACAAGGACGATCCCATTCTCGCCTTTATGTGATTTTTTTGCAGGACGCGGATAGTACACAGAAAGCTCCCCAGGTCCAACATATGTCAGTGCCTCTTGAGGGATGCCGATATCAACAATTGTGATTTTTCCGCTGTTTTTTTCGTTCATCCCTTCTTTTGTATCATGAAATGTGACCGTGTGATTAGGAGTTATTCTATGAGTGGAGCTAAGACCGGTGGGGACATCTACGGAGATAATGATTTTTTTCTTTGTTTCGTTTATCTTTTTCACGATGGTCAGATATGGTTCTTTCAGCTCACCTGTCAGTCCCGTTCCAAGAAGTGCGTCAATGACAACATCATGTTCGTCAAGAAGTCTGTCAAGATCTCCAAGTGAGTTAGAGATTTTTATTTCATAGGTTTGGAGTTTCTGAAAATTTTTCTTTGCGATCTCTGTTTTAATCTCAGTTCCTGCAAGAAACACGGTGATCTTGTAATACTGGGTGAGGTAGCGTGCCGCGACGAACCCGTCTCCTCCGTTGTTACCAGTCCCGCAGAGGATAAGGATGTTTTTCTTTGTGTCTTTGACTATGTTTCTTACAAACTCAGCAACGCTTTTTCCTGCGTTCTCCATGAGGTGGAGGGTTGGTACACCAACGTATTCCGAGTTGGTATCGATGACTTTCATTTCCACTTCTGAAATCATACCAAAAATGTTAAACGAATAGAACTCTATATACGCTTCGGAACTATCGAAGGATTTGTTATCTATGATGCCAGGGAAGATGAATAGTAGGCAGCTTGCCCAGATGATGAAACGCTTTGGGATTAACGTGAAGAACATCGATAATGTAGAAAAAGTACTGATCCAGACCGATACAAAGGAGTATTTATTTGATACTGCAGAAGTCACTGTGATGGAAGCACAAGGACAGAAGACGTTTCAGATCATCGGCGAACCAGTAGTGAAAAACAGAGGTGCAGAAACTCAAGACACTCAAAAAGAGGATATCACATTAATCATGGAGCAAACCGGGAAATCAGAGGCAGAGGTGCGGAAGGCTTTAAAGGAGACAAACGGGGATCTTGCTGAGGCTATCCTGAAGCTGACTCAACCATAATTCAACACATCTATAAGGGAATATGACTTCATATAAAGATGCAATCAAAGATTCACCTCAGGGTGTGCTTCTTTTCTTACATGTGATCCCAGGGTCAAAACAAACCGTGTTTCCTGTTCAGTTTAATGAATGGCGACGCTGCATTGAAATCAAGGTTCGATCGGAGGCAAAGGAGAACAAAGCAAACATCGAAGTCGTTGAGACTCTCGCTCGGTTTTTTCAGCTCGCAGCAAGAGATGTCGTGCTTATCGCTGGTGAAAAAAACAGGGAAAAAACAGTTTGTCTGAAGAAAACCTCTGCAAATACAGTCGAGAGAAAGCTGAAGGAGTTTTTTGATGGATGATCTTCAACGATTAGAGGAAATTGAGGAGTTATTGACAGATCTACGGGAGGAGAATAAAACCGTCCCCATCATTGTCGAAGGAGAAAAGGATATCATTGCATTACGCAGGCTTGAGATGACTGGGGAGATCATCCGATTCAACACAGGACAATCTGTGCCAGTTTTTTGTGATAGCATCACGCAGAAATACCAGAAAATCATTCTTCTTACAGATTGGGATTGGCGTGGGGGCCGGCTGGGTTCTTCGATTAAGAAACATCTTGAGAATCGTGTAGAGTGCAATTTGAACTATCGGCAGATATTTGCCCGCCGATGTAC
This sequence comes from Thermoplasmatota archaeon, assembly GCA_035562195.1. Lineage (GTDB taxonomy): Archaea > Thermoplasmatota > E2 > DHVEG-1 > DHVEG-1 > SM1-50. Next base: position 1,239 of record DATMWV010000106.1, on the reverse strand, counting down.
CTGTCGGACCGTCGAAGGGATACCAACCTGGCTGCAGACCTTCCGAAAAAAGGTTCAAGGCGAATAAATTATATACTTTCACTGTTCTCCAATGAAGGTTTAAAAGAGTGTTACAACCATGGGGGATCTGGTGCTGAACAGTACGAAGAATCAGAAGAAACTCCTACCTAATACGAAAAAGGAGTCAACAAGTGTCTGTGCTCTCTGTCGAGGAACAAAGTTTCTCTGTGGTAAAAACCGCTGCCCGGTGATCGTCCGATATCACGCTAAAATAAAGACGAAACCATTGCTTGATAGCTTGCGACTTGAGGGAGCATCGCCTCCGAGTGTATTTATTGGAAGGATTGGTTATCCAAAGGTTGCGATAGGACCCATGATCCCACCGGTGATGGGAGACACCTCGGAAATCGACACGCCAGAGCGCTGGATTCATAAAACACTGGATGACATCGTGGATTTCCGCAGTCAACTCGTACGTGGGAAATACACTGTTAATGTGACCGATGTGGAAAGCCCGAAACGTATCGTGGGATTCACCAGAGAGCTTGCTCTTTCCAAAAACGCGGTGTTCGCAGATGCCGTATTTGAAAAAAAACCTTATGGGAAGATAGCATTCTATGACGAAGTCCAGCCGCATGGACCGTCTGCTCCACTCAGGACATTGGATATCACAAACCCCAAGTACGAGCAGCACATCGAAAAAGCCTACTATGATACGGATCTGAAAGCCAGGGACGCTATTCTTAATATTTACAAAAACGGGGTGTTGATCTCGAAGATTCAACGTGCGTTTAGTGTCGGAGCCTTTGGAATAAAGAAGAACCGACGTTTTGTACCAACCAGATGGAGTATCACGGCAGTGGATTCAACGCTTGGTGCTGATCTGATGAAAAAAACAAAGCAATATCCGTTCATCAATGAAGTCCGGGCGTACTACTTGAACCAGTTTGACAACCGCTGGATCATCCTGATGACACCATCTGAATGGCAATATGAGCTTATCGAGGCATGGTACCCAAATACGACATGGAACCAGTATGGGACCGGTATTTCCATTTTCAACAGCTATGAGTTCTATGACGGTCGGACGACCTACGCTGAGATCGGCGGATGTTATTACGCCGCTCGACTAGCGGTCAACGAGCTCCTCAATAAAGAACGAAGACAGGCAGGGGTCGTGATTCTCCGAGAAGCACATCCGGGATACATCATGCCGATTGGTGTGTGGAACGTTCGTGA